>JAHJQU010000121.1 GCA_018819005.1 Pseudomonadota bacterium
CCCTTGCCGGTTCCGGCCATGATAGCTGTGGGTGTTGCAAGTCCGAGCGCGCATGGGCAGGCAATTACGAGAACTGCAACAAACCGTATCATGGCCGGAACAAATTCGCCTCCAAACCACCACCAGATAAAAAAAGTTATGAATGCGGTTATCAGAACAAAGGGAACAAAAACTGATGCAACACGGTCCGCTATAGCCTGGATCGGGGCCTTGCTCCCCTGGGCTTCCTGAACAAGCTTGATTATCTGAGCAAGAGCAGTCTCTTTGCCTATGCGGGTTGTCCTGAACTTTAAGAGGCCTTCAACGTTTATTGTCCCTCCGATAACGGTATCATTTGCATGCTTATCCACGGGCAATGGTTCGCCGCTTAACATTGATTCGTCTACCGAGGATTCTCCTTCAATCACAACTCCGTCAACCGGTATTTTTTCACCCGGCCTGACAAGAATAATATCGTCTTTCTTTACAAGGGAGAGGGGGATTACTTTTTCTTTATCGCCTTCAAGTATTGTTGCGGTTTTGGGTGAAAGTCCGATCAGTTTACGGATTGCTCCGCCGGTTTTTCCCTTTGTGCGGGATTCGAGCATTTTGCCAAGTTTAATTAAGGTAATTATTACAGCAGATGTTTCAAAATATACATGCTCTCCAAGAAGAGGAAAAAGAAGGGTTGCAATGGAGTAAAAATATGCCACGGATGATCCCATAGCTACCAGAACATCCATATTTGCGCTTTTGTTTCTTAAACTTTTGTACCCACCGATATAATAGTCCCAGCCTGTATAAAACTGGACCGGAGTGGCAAGCGCAAAAAAGAGCCAGTTTACCCAGGATGCATGGCTCCACATTCCTGTAACATGAAAATCCCGCGCCATGCTTAATAGAAAAAGAGGAATGGTTAAGACAAGCCCTGTAAAAAACTTTCTCGTCTGGTTTTTAATTTCGGCATTGCGCGCTTCAAGTTCGGAGTCTTTTTCATCTGATGATGTATCCGGAAGTATTGCCCCGTAACCGGCTTTCGTTATAGCCGAGATAATATCTTCAACCGAAGCGGAAGAGGGAATATATTCAACAGAGACCCGTTCCGTAGCGAAATTTACCGAGGCTTTCAGTATTCCCGGAACTTTCCGGTTTAAAACTCTTTCGATATTCATGGCGCAATTGGCACATGTCATCCCTGTAACAGGAATCTCGATTTTGCTTGTAATAGCCTTGTAGCCGAGGCTATTTATCTTTTCAGTAATATCGCTTAATGAAATCTGCCCGGGTTCAAATGTAACTGATGCCTGTTCCGAAGCAAAGCTTACAGAAGAGTCTTTGATGCCGTCAAGTTTTTTCAAACCTCTTTCTATGTTGGCGGCACAGTTTGCGCAAGTCATCCCGGAAACAGGTATTGAGAGCTTCTGGTCGGCCATAATTTTTATCCTTAACATGAAAGTAGTAAGAAGTCAGGCATGCCTTCATGCTTCATTTTACTGGAAAAGAATGGTTGTCGGTTAATGACCCAACGAAGCATGAGAATACAGGAGCCAGGAGCCAGAAGCCAGAATATCCATGATATTGTTCTTCTTCTGTATTCTGACTCCTGTATTCTCATTTAAAGGTCATTGCGCCGGATAGTTGATCTGTTTCAATGTGTTCAATATTTGATCGAGGGTTGCAGGCAGCTCCCATTCCACGGTGATGCTTTTGGTCTGGGGGTCTCCTTCAACCTTTTTAACACCCGCAATTTCCGATAATTCATTCTTGATAGACATAACGCAATGGCCGCAAGATATTGCAGGTATTATGAAAGTTTTCTTTTCCATTTCATTCCTCCAGAATATTTGGTTAATTTTTTAGGTTCTTCTACCTAATTGAAGCTCTCCGTTACAAGCAGCGGGAAATACACTTGTTGTTTCGGTTCAGGATACGGAATCCATAATGGAAATGCTGGCTCACGGTTTCGGTATAATTACAATATGTTGGCAATGTTGTTATTTATGGTTTGATGTGCATTCATTGCAAATCCCTATAAATTCAAGCCGATGGCCAATAATGTTAAAGCTGGTCAAGGGCCTTATTTTTTTTTCCAGGCCTGTTTCAAGGCTAAAAGGCGCATCATCAAGACGATCGCATTTAATGCATCTGATATGGTAATGATTTTCAGGCGTTCCGTCAAAACGTTTAAGCGCGCCAGCGGATTCGATTTTTTGTATCTCTTTTAGCTCGGATAGAACCTCCAGATTCCGGTAAACAGTAGCAAGACTGATGCGTGGAAGCCGTTTGCGAACCATTTTATATATTTCATCTGCCCTGGGGTGAGTTTTGACCTTTTTCAGCTCTTCAAGTATTATCTTCCGCTGACGTGTCAGCCTGTGGTTTTGCTTGTTTAGCAAATTTTGTTCTCCAGTTTTGACGGTTTTGTAAAAAGTCATTCTGCTGTGTTGCACTTCATCTTTCGTCATTCCAGCGTACCAGTAAGTACGCACCCTTTGGGTTCCGCGTTTGCGGTATTCCGCAAGATTCGTGCGCCTTGCATAATGAGCTTTTTACTTTGCCGTCTGAATTTCGATTTTTTACGAGACCATCCGTTTTGATTAATTATAAAAATAAGAACAATTAGAGATCGAGCCACATGTCAGCTTCATTACCACAATGTGAACAGGTTGCGGATCCCTTGATTTTTTCAGAAGGCTTCTGCTCATTTATTGGAGAGCCTTTATCTGTTTCCGGTAATGAACAGGTAATTACCATTTCGGCTTCGTTTCCACAATGATCGCATTTGCAAACCTGTTTTTTTATAATTTCTGCCATATTGTCCTCCTGTTTATGGGTGAAACAGTTTGTTCGGGACCTGTTGATTATTGGAAAATGAGATTTGTTGTGTTAAATGTCAAGAAGGAAATTGAATAATAATGTGGTAACCAGTATGTTGAAAAGCAGCAGTGCCCATAATTTGTTTCCGGATGGACACTATTTAACAAAAACAGCATGAATATTAACCTGCAGCAAAGGCACGGAGATTGAATGAAATTATTTGACAGCCACTCCCATCTGGATGACCGGGCATATGAAAAGGATTTAGATTCCGTAATAAACAGAGCTGAAATTGCCGGAGTAAGCAAAATAATGATAGTCGGGATAGACCGAAAAAGCTCTGCAAAAGCCGTTAAAATTGCTGAAGAAAATTCCGGTTGTTATGCCTCCGTAGGCGTACATCCGCACGATGCGAAAGGATGCAGTGACAGAACAGTAAATTTTCTGAAGGATCTTTCAGAAAATCATAAAGTTAAAGCCTGGGGAGAGATAGGACTCGATTTCAACCGAATGTTCTCACCGGGAGATGTCCAGGAAAAATGGTTTATAAAGCAGCTTGAAACCGCAGATGAACTTGGCCTCCCACTGATATTTCACGAAAGAGAAAGTAACGGCAGGTTTCTTGAAATATTAAAATCCAGTTTCAGTAAAGAAATCAAGGGAGTTATGCACTGTTTCAGCGGAAACAAAAAGGAACTTGGAGAATACCTTGATATGGGGCTTTACATCGGCATAACCGGAATCGTTACCATCATGACGAGAGGGGCTGATCTGCGAAACCTTGTACCTCTCATCCCGGTTGAACGAATCCTCGTTGAAACAGATGCGCCTTATCTGACACCTGCCCCGGAAAAAAACAACACCCGGCGTAACGAGCCTGCTTTTGTAAAATCAGTCCTTTTAAAGGTTGCAGAAATAAGAAAAGAAGACCCTGAAGAGCTTTCCCTGAAAATCTTTGAAAACACCTGCCGGTTATTCAACATCAATC
>JAHJQU010000012.1 GCA_018819005.1 Pseudomonadota bacterium
ACCTTTATTATATGCCACGGATTTTTGGAAATTTTCTTTTATATTCTCAGGAAGCTCAAATTTTGCCAGTTCAACAGCTTCTTCCGAATTTCTGCGTATCAGGTATATAACCGGATTTTCTCCCCAGTTATTGACAACAAAGTAATGGCTGACATCATTTTTTGAACGAATAACATTTACTCCGTGTGCCCAGTTGTTTCCCCATTCTAGATATAAAACAACCGCTTCTTCGGGAGTCATATGCCAGTCAATTGCATTAACAAGATTTATATCCTCACGGATTTCATTCAGCTTCATCATATTGATTCCCTTGTTTTGTTTTATTTACATCATGTCTGGATTTTGCTTTCTTTTGTATTTACTATAAGCAATCAATATCTTTTTGTCAAATGATTATTTGTTGATTATTTATATTTATTAATAATAATTATTTATTATGTCGCATAAGCTGTAAAAAAATTATTGACTCTATAAAATTAATTGGCTAAGTGTAATTTATGGTTATATTTAGTAACTAATGGTTCGTTTGCAGAGGATTAAGCCATATGAAAGAACTAATATCAACAAAAGCTGTGGCGGAGGTACTTGGGGTCAATGAGAAAATGGTTTATGCCCTTATCACAGAAAAGGGCTTGCCTGCTACAAAAATTACCGGAAAATGGTTGTTTCCCCGACACCTTGTAGAACAATGGATTGAAAATAATACCCAGAACTACCCTGAATCAAGGGAAATATTACCTCCATACCACGGATTACTCATAATAACCGGAAGCAACGATCTTCTGCTTGACAAGACCATCTCTATCTTTAACAGCCTCTATCCGGAGCATGTCGCTGTTTTCGGAAACTTAGGCAGCATGGGCGGTTTGAAAGCACTTCGACGGAACCTGTGCCATATAGCATCGAGCCACCTGCTCCAGGAAAATGAAAACGATTATAATTTTCAATTTGCATCAACAGAGCTTGAAAATATGCCTGCGATACACAATTTCTGCCGACGTGAGCAGGGACTTGTTGTTCAAAAGGGAAATCCGAAAAATTTAACAGGAATACCGGACCTTGCACAGCAGGGCATACGCGTCGCAAACCGGCCTCTTGGAACGGGAACAAGGCTGCTTTTCGACCGGGAATTAAAAAAAGCAGGGATAGACAGCGAAAAACTCGACGGATACCGGAACGAGATTGCAAAGCATCTCGACGTAGGAATCGAGGTATTGACAGAAAGGGCTGATGCGGCTCCCTGCATCCGGCCTGTGGCATCACTGCTGGGACTTGATTTTATTTCATTGCGCTGGGAACGCTATGATCTTTTGATTCAAAAAGAGCGTTTTTTTGACAAGGGAGTTCAGCTATTTCTGGGACTCCTTCATGAAAAGCCCTTTCTTGACGCTGCGAAACAGTATGAAGGTTACGACACAAGTATCAGCGGGAAAATGGTATTTCCGCATGAGAATCAGAACGATGATAAAGCATGATATTTCTGCACGGAACATCGGAATATTTATAATAAATATAACTCTTTAGCCACAGATTCACACAGATGAACGCAGATAGATTTAAATACAAAGAAATAACAGATAACAAATTAGCACAAGGAAAAGGGGACTTAAATGAAACGTTATGTTTTTATTACTTTACTTACAATAATTGCAGCTTTTTTAATTTTTTCCGGCAGCACTGCATTCAGCAGCGATGCGAAACGACTGAGAATGGCCACCACCACCAGTACAGACGACACCGGCCTGCTTGATTATCTGAAACCTTACTTTGTAAAAGAGACTGGAATTGATATCCAGTGGATTGCCACCGGGACCGGCAAAGCCCTGAAGCTTGGAGAAAACTGCGATGCTGATGTTCTTCTGGTTCACGCGCCGGGTCTTGAAAAAAAATTTGTAGCAGACGGGTTCGGCACAAGCCGCAATGTTGTCATGTATAATGATTTTGTCATGATCGGACCCGCATCCGATCCGGCAGGCGTAAAGGGAAATAGAGTCAAAGAGGCCCTGAACGCCGTTTCATCAAAAAAGATGAAATTCATAAGCCGTGGGGATAAGTCAGGCACTCATCAGGCCGAAATGAACCTCTGGAAATCGTCCGGTCTTCCCGTACCGGATAAGGAATCATGGTATATTCAGGCAGGCCAGGGAATGCTCACAACGATCCAGATGGCGGCTGAACAAAACGGCTATACCCTCACAGACAGGGGAACTTACATCAAGCATGAAGATACAATGAAGGGAAATCCGCCTTTAAAGATACTTGTGGAGGGAGATGATCTTCTTAAAAATATTTACAGCGTGATAGTCGTAAACCAGGCAAAATGCCCTAATGTCAAACCGGATCTTGCCAAGGCGTTTTCAAACTGGATGAGCATGCCTTCAACCCAAAAGCTGATTACCGGTTTCAAGCTTTCAGGGAAACAGCTTTTTTTCGTTTCTTCTAAATAAGGTACCAATGAGTTTTCTTTTTGACGGCCTGCTTCAGGCAATTCAGTTGCTTATCCATGGTGATGGAGAGACCTATTCGGCCGTATCTGCAACTCTCAGGGTATCCACCTATTCGATGGCGACCAGTCTGCTTATCGGTATTCCATCGGGTTTTTTGCTGGGCCACCATGATTTTTTATGGAAAAAGCATATAAGGACGATAGTGGATACCCTGATGTCGCTTCCGACCGTGCTTGTCGGCCTTCTGGTCTATGCCTTTTTAACAAGCCGGGGACCACTCGGAGAATATGGACTTCTCTTCACCCTTGAAGGAATAGCCATCGGCCAGACAATCCTTGCGCTTCCAATAGTAATTGCGCTGACTGCAACAGCCGTTGAAAGTATTGATGATAAACTAAGAGTGACGCTGATATCACTTGGCGCCGACAAAAAACAGGTTTTTTATTCTACTATATGGGAGGCTAGATACGGCCTCCTGGCTGCCGGCATGAACGCTTACGGCAGGGTGCTTACCGAGGTGGGCATTGCAATGATGGTCGGTGGAAATATCAAATGGCATACGCGTACAATAACTACCGCCATTGCGCTTGAAACCAACAAGGGTCAGTTTGAGATGGGTATAGCGCTTGGCCTCATCCTGATGGCAATAGCCGGTATAGTTAATTTTTCACTCTCATTCCTCAGGAACCGTTCATAACCATGCATACACCTGTCTATCAACTGTCCGGCATTAAAAAATTCTATAACCGGCATCCGGCTGTTGATATTGAAGAACTCTCTATTCACGCAGGATCAATCACCGGACTTGTCGGACCGAATGGAAGTGGAAAGAGCACACTTCTCAACCTGCTGGCCTTTGTGGACAGCCAAACAAACGGAACCATTTTATTCAATGGCCGAAAGGCTGAACCTTTTTCCGAAGCAGTCAGGTTTCGCGTAAGCCTTCTTGCGCAGGAGCCCTATCTTCTGAAACGCTCGGTCTTTGATAACATTGCATATGGATTAAAATTGAGGAAGGTCGACTCTTCACAGTGTCAGAAACAGGTGAACGAGTCCCTCGCTCTTGTCGGTCTTTCTCCTTCCGAGTTTTCAGGCCGTCCCTGGTACATGCTTTCAGGCGGAGAGGCACAGAGGGTGGCTCTGGCTGCACGTCTTGTCCTGAAACCGGAAGTTCTGATACTGGATGAGCCAACAGCCAGCGTAGATGCCGACAGCGCCCGGCAGATTATGGCGTGCGCGCTCAAGGCTTCGCGGGAATGGGGCACAACCCTTGTTATCGCAAGCCACGACTGGAAATGGCTCCATGAAATATGCGGCGATGTTCTTCAGATGTTTAAGGGAAAGATCATTGGAAACGGCATGGAAAACATCATGTTTGGTCCCTGGAATCAGGGGCATGACGGTTACTGGGAAAAAGCGCTTGAAGATGGTCAGCGGATCCTTGTATCTGAACCGCCCGGCCCTGCAGCAGCAGCAATGATTCCGCAGGACCATATTTCAATCAGTCTCGCCCCGCCCGGCATCAAACCGGGTGAGCACTTCCTCCATGGAGTTCTTTCTCAAATATCGCTTGAACCTGTCGCAAATACAACAATGATTATTATGAAGGTAAGCAACCAGACCTTTTCGTTTCGGATTCCTCTGGACAAGGCTCGTGAGATGGCC
>JAHJQU010000122.1 GCA_018819005.1 Pseudomonadota bacterium
CAAAAAGAGATCTCTCAAAAAAACACTTTTATAATCGCCTTTACTATTAACTTCGGTGTTGCTCCTCTGTTGTTTTTGCAGGTTCTTTACGGGAACTTTTTTTATACAAGTTCCATTCTTATGGCTGTTTACTGGTTGTCGATTATTGTTCTGCTTATAACAGCCTATTATGCAGCATATATATATAAATTCAATTTCGATCGCCTCACCCTAGCCCGCAAGTATGCTGCAGGTTTATCGGCCTTGCTTCTTCTGGTTACAGCTTTTTTCTTTACAAACAACATGACGTTAATGCTTGTCCCAGGCTCATGGACTCGATATTTTACCAATCCCTCAGGAACAATTCTCAATCTTTCAGAACCAACTCTTTTCCCGCGGTTTTTTCACTTTGTAATTGCATCCATTGCAGTAAGCGGCCTTTTTATTGCAATTACATGGCAACGAAAAAAGAAAAACGGCGTCAGTCATTCAGACATAAATATTACCAGAGGCATGAAATATTTTATATACGCCACCTTAGTCCAGTTTTGTGTCGGAATCTGGTTTTTAATCAGTTTGCCAAGAGATATAATGCTTCTTTTCCTTGGCGGAGATATGGTTCATTCTGCTGTCTTCCTTGCAGGTTTATTTGCCGGAATTGCAGCTCTTGTTTTCGGCTTTATAAAAAAGGTGTGGCCTGCGGCTTGGGCTACAATAATCAGCATAATTTTCATGGTAGTCGTGAGAGATATGGTCAGAACAGCCTATCTTAAACCTTATTTTGCCATCGAAAAGCTTAAAACAATTTATCAGTATTCTCCCATGATAATGTTTTTGGCAGCCCTGACCATTGGCACAGTTATTATCATTTATATTATCAGATGCGCGTTGCAGGTAAAGCCATCTTAATGAACTCGTAAAAAGCAATTTTTCACACGAAGGCACAAAGACACGAAGAAAGACCTATTGAAAACATTCAGGTTTTTCTTTGTGTCCTCCGTGATCTTCGTGTGAGAGCGACTTTTTACAAAGCCGCCTTGGTGAGTTTAAAACAATGCCGTACAATTATATAATCAACTATCCTGTATGGGAGCTTGATTTCCTTGGAGGCGGTTTCCTTATCGCTTTCATTGCAGTTATTCATGTTTATGTTGCTCATTTCGCTGTCGGCGGAGGGCTGTTCCTTGTCCTGACTGAAATGAAAGGCTACAGGGAAAACTCTTTCGGCATTCTCGAATATACCAGAAAGCATACCAGATTTTTTCTTCTTGTTTCCATGGTTTTCGGAGCAATTACAGGCGTTGGCATATGGTTTGCCATTTCTCTGTTAAACCCCGCGGCCACATCTATTCTAATACATAATTTTGTTTTCGGCTTTGCTACTGAATGGGTTTTTTTCCTCGGAGAGATTGTTGCCCTTTTCGTGTATTACTACACCTTCGGGAAGATGGACAGGAGACAACACCTTATCGTTGGCTGGCTTTATTTTGTTTTCGGATGGCTTTCGCTTTTTGTAATAAATGGGATTGTCACATTCATGCTGACTCCGGGTGAGTGGCTTTCGACCAAAAGCTTCTGGGACGGTTTTTTCAATCCTTCTTTCTGGCCGTCTCTTTTTTTCAGGACGTTCATGGCTTTCATGCTTGCGGGGCTTTTCGGCTTTATTACTTCTTCCATCATTAAGGAAAATGATTTAAGGAATAAATTGCAGGGCTATTGCGCCAGATGGCTGATTATTCCTTTTATTTTTCTCCTTATCTCCGCATGGTGGTACATCAATTCCCTCCCCGAACCGCAAAAACTAATGATTCTGCAAAATTCTCCTGAAATCCCGCCATTTATAAAAGCCTTTTTATTACTTTCGCCGCTTATATTTGCAGGCGGTGTTCTGATGGCAATACGCATTTCCGCTCCGTTAAAAATTATTGTAACATGCAGCCTTGTTATAATGGGTCTTTTATATATGGGCTCTTTCGAATGGATCAGGGAAGCCGGAAGAAGGCCGTATGTAATATACGGAGACATTTATTCCAACTCTATTCCTGCAAAAGAGATTGATTTCATACGCAATAACGGGATATTAAAAAATTCGCGATGGGCTTTGAATAAAGAGATCAATGACCAGAATCAACTCATGGCAGGGAAGGAAATCTTCAGGCTTATGTGCATTTCCTGCCACTCCGTCGGTGGCCCGGTAAACGACATACGTAAGGCAACGAAAAAGTATTCCATTTACGGCATGGAGTCAACGTTAACCGGCATGGGAAAGATAAATGAATATATGCCTCCTTTTCCGGGAAGCGGCAAAGAGATAAAAGCCCTTGCAGCCTATATTGTTAAAGAGCTAAACGGCAGGAAGGACGAAATGCCTTCCGGGTATTCAATCCCCCTCCTTGAGACAAAAATATTTCCTTTTGATCCCTCGAAAGACGACTATGTTTTACTCGGCTGGACAGGGCAGGGAATGCGCTTTATTTCGGATAACAATCGCTTTTTTGGTTTATCTAATCTCGGCACAACAATATACGCCCAGCTCATAAAAAGGGGGAAAACACCCGAAATTGTTACAGGCAACATTGAATTGACATTCAGAATCGAGGAGGGGTTTGACACACCCTCTTCCCAGATCGATTTCTGGAAATATTCAAAGGCCCTTTACGGTCGCCAGATAAATGAGAATGAGGGTTTGTCGGGAAATAAAACGGCCGGCAAAATGGATTATAACGAAAACATTATGGCATATTCAGCAGCCGATATCCCTGTTGTTCCATACAGAAAAGACGGGGCATATATTCCTTTCCCAATTATATACATCGAGGCGAAGGATGCTCAAACAGGGCAAATACTCTGTTCAACCGGAATTTCTGTCCCGGCTTCAACGGAAATGGGGTGCCGCAACTGCCATGGCGGAAACTGGGCAAAAAAGAGTGTAACCGGGCTTTCAGATGAAACGGCCCTTGATATAATAAGGGCGCATGACAGATCCAACCGGACTGATCTTGAAGAGCTTGCACAGCGAGGAAATCCTCAAATGTGCTCAAAATGTCATTCCAGAGATCAGGCCGGCCTTG
>JAHJQU010000123.1 GCA_018819005.1 Pseudomonadota bacterium
AGCCCCGGCTTTACGGCATCTCCGATTGCAAATATTTGAGGATTGCTTGTCTGGTAATATTCATTCACTATAACGAATCCGCGATCTGTTTTTACGCTTTCCGGTAAAAAGCCAAGATCAGGAATCTCCCCGATCGATATTATAACCGTGTCGGCCGGAATAACTTCTCCTGATTCCAGTTTTACGCCTTTGTTTGTAATCTCCCTGGTAAAACACGGCCAGATGAATTTAGCGCCGATCCTTTCCGCGGCTTTTCTTTCGGTCCCGTAAGAAGCCGGTTCCTGAACATCTATCAGAGTGATCTCCCGCGCCCCGAGCCTGTGGGCTTCCGCTGCAACGTCACACCCCACATTCCCGGCGCCGATTATCACAACCCGCCTGCCTGCCTTGGCTTTCCCTTCCTTTGCCTGTGCGAGAAAATCAAGAGCCGGTAAAGCTTTCTCTTTTCCCGGAACAGATAACATTCTCGGTTTCCGGGCGCCGACGGCTATAACAATGATGTTGAAATCGGCAAGCAACTGTTCGATATCTTTTTTTGTGAGGCGCTGCTGAAGGTTGACATGCGCTATGACAGATTGAACTCTTTCGAGTTCTTTCGTAATTACTTCCTCAGGTATGCGGCTTGAGGGAATAACAGATGAAATCTTGCCTCCCAGTGTTTTTGCCATGTCGTAAACAGTCGCCTTGTGGCCGTTCATGCGCAATTGCCACGCAACCGAGATGCCGGCAGGGCCGCCACCTAATACCGCGATTTTTTTCCCGCTCTCAGGGGGCAGCTTCGGGAGTTTCGCATCTATGCTTGCCTGGCCGAGTTTTTTTACATCAACAGGCACCATTAAATCAGCCTGCCTGCTGCATGATTGCATGCAAAGATTTGGACAAAGATAGCCGCAGACCGTAGCCGGAAAAGGAGTATATGAAAGGGAAAGATCGACAGCCTCGTCAATGCGTCCGGCACGGATGAGGCTCCACCTTTCCTGAACAGGAATACCTGTCGGACAGCCGGCCTCACACGGAGCCAGATATTTCCGGTTTTCCCATGCCGGAACAAAACGGCGCAGGTTGCCTGTAGTAATAACAGGAATAAGGCTCCTGTCCGTAAGTGTCAAATCCCCGATAAGGCCACCTTTTCCAAGCTCTTTCTCCCAGACATCTGTTTTGAATAATTCCATGGAGCGTTTGGGAAACAAGACCCTCTCATCGGGAGAGCGTGCGACTATAAGCTGCCACATCTTCCGGTCAGACAAGGTTTTCAAAAGTTCGGAATGGTGAATATCTTTAAGGAAGAGTTTCATGTTTTTTAACAGCCAGGCCCATTCATTGTCGTTTATAGGTATCATGCCGGCGTCGGACTGACTGAAGCCTTCATGAGGCCCCCTGAAAAAGGCCTTTCCCCCAACCATTCCGACAAATGGCCTGTAACCGAGAACATTTTCCGGAGTTTGGGAACCGACTCCGCATATTACAGATATTCCGCCTGCCATGAATTCCCCGAAATAATCTCCAACAGAGCCAAGAACCCAGAGTTCAGGAGGTTCAAAACGCGGATTGTGTTTTGTCATTGTCATGCCGCGGGAGCCGATATTTCCGGCAACATAAATTTTCCCCTGGGCCATGCCATTTGCGGTGCCGTTTCCCGCGTTTCCATGAACAACAATATGCGCGCCTGCGTTAAGCCATCCAACATCATCTGAAGCCGGACCCATTACTTCGATATATGTATTCGCAAATCCCATGGCACCAACCCGCTGTCCGGACTGGCCCGATATTATTATATTTATTCCCTTCGTATCGGATTTAAAGAGCCGGCCGCCAATTCCGTGCTGGCCAAAGGCCTGAATCTCCAGATTTCTGTATCCGCAGGCAACAGCTTCCTGAATCATCTCTTCCAGAATGCGCGAATCAACCCGCTTTCCGTCTTTTTTGCCCGAAATTATTCGATAATCTTTAGTGCTCATGGAACCTCTTTTCTATAGTGAAGAGTGAATGGTGAATAGTAAAAAACTCTATCCTCTTTTCACTTTTCACCCTTCACTCTTCACCTTATTCACACCACATACTTGATGCTCAGTCTTTCGGCTGCATTATAATCACTTATCCCCAGAGCATCCGACATGCCTATCGGAAGCGATGTGGAACGTCCTAAAGGCGCGACTATTTTTTTCAGTTCCGTATCAAAGCTGAGAAAAACATCCACAACCCTCTGCGCAACATCCTCAACATCAAGGCGCCTGTAAAGACGCGGATCCTGGGAGGTAATTCCTTTCGGACAGCGCCCTATGTTGCATATATTGCACCTGTCTGATTCAGAGCCGACACACCCTGCGGCAGCCTGCATAATATATTTTCCCGCCTGAACACCGCTTGCTCCCAGCATAATAAGGGCGGAAGCGTTTGCTGCGAGGTTTCCGCTTTTACCGATGCCCCCTGCCGCAAAAATCGGTATTTCATTCTGCATGCCTGCCTTTGTCAGGGTAAGGTAGCAGTCCCGCACATTGCTTGCTATCGGATGACCCATGTGATTCATGGAAACATTGTAGGCTGCTCCGGTTTCCCCGTCTTCGCCGTCAATTGCGAGACCTCCCGCATAAGGATTACGAGTCAGATTATTCAATACCGCAAGGGCCGTGGATGTTCCTGAAATTTTGGGATAAACAGGCACCCTGAAACCCCAGGCCATGCACATGGACTGTATCTTTTTCGCCACGGATTCCTCTATGGAATACTGTGTCTGATGTGTCGGAGGGCTTGGAAGACTGACTCCGGCCGGGACCCCCCGGATAGCTGCAATCAGCTTGTTAACCTTGTGCCACATGAGAAGCCCCCCGTCTCCGGGCTTTGCTCCCTGACCGTATTTTATCTCGATGGCGCACGGATCTTCCTTCATGTGAGGAATTGAATGTATGATCTCATCCCACCCGAAATATCCGCTTGCAATCTGAAGAATGACATACTTTATGAAACGGCTCCGAAGAAGCCTCGGCGGACATCCTCCCTCTCCGGTGCAGATTCTGACCGGCATAGAGAGCTCTTCATTCAGATATGCAATGCCCATCTGAAGCCCCTCCCACATATTGGGAGATAAAGCCCCGAAGGACATTCCTCCTATTATGAGGGGATAGATATCCCTTACCGGCGGTATCCAGCCGTTCTCATAATAAAATTCGAGGTTCTTTTCCGGCGGAAGAATCCTCCCGAGAAGGGTTCTCAGTTCAAACTCATGACGTCCCGCATCGAGTGCCGGATCGGTCAGCATAGAGATCCTGATGAACTTTATCTGGTCAAGAATTCCTCCCTTAACATTCCGGCGGCCTCCGCGGCTGCGCGGCTGCCCTCCCTGATTTATATGAAATCTCAGTTTATCGGCTTCATCGCTTTTAACCGGAATAATTGCATCATTGGGGCAGACCAAATTGCACATCGCGCATCCCACGCAACTGTAAGCAGGGTCGGTCTTCTGTCGTATCCCGTGAAATACTGAATTTACGCTGGATGGAACAGATCCTGTATCCAGAGATGTTTGAAGTATCCTTTTCCGGAAAACTCCGAGTTCAATTGCGTTTACCGGGCATACAGCCGTACATTGGCCGCATAAAGTACATTTATCCCTGTTCCACAGGACCTGCCATGGCAGATCTTTTTTGCTTAATGTGGAAGGGGTAATATATCGGTCTGACAACATATCTTTACCTCCTGACGATCAGGACCAACAATTGCTGTATCAAGGTACATTGGTTGAAAGTCTTTGCTCCTG
>JAHJQU010000124.1 GCA_018819005.1 Pseudomonadota bacterium
CCACCAATCCCAAACAGCTTCAATAACCTCTTTGATTTCGCCATAAGGCTCTTCCGCTTTAACAAAAGGAACAAGGAGAGAACCCATCTGGGCGCCGTCAAGAATCGGAGCCTTGGCTCCAACCAGTATTGAAAGGCCTCTTTCGTTACCGATTCTCAGAGCCCGCGGCATAACGTTAATGCAGTGCATGCATCTTGTACACTCTCTGTTGTTGATTTCGAGTTTGCCGTCTTCATAACGCATGCAGCCTGTCGGGCAAAGATTAACGACTTCTTTCTGGATATCAAACTTTCCCCAGTCACGTCCTGAATGAGCTCCTGCATTAGGAGCATATTCGCCGCCAACATATGCTTTTACCTCTTTCTGATCGAGCCGGATGTCGTCTTTCCAGGTACCTATAAATGACATGTCTGAACGTGCGATTGATGCAACGCAGCAGTTGGGGCAACCGTCAAACTTGAACTTGAATTTATAGGGGAATGCCGGGCGATGAAGTTCGTCCTGATAATCGTTTGTGAGTGTGTGGCATAAAGCCTGTGTGTCATAACATGCATATTCGCAGCGTGCCGCGCCGATACAATCTGCAGGAGTTCTCAGGTTTGAACCGGAACCGCCGAGATCCTGGTTTAATCTATGGGTCAATTCGAAAAAGATCTCCTCGATCTGCGGGGTTGTCGTTCCAATCCAGATAATATCTCCTGTTGACCCGTGCATGTTTGTAATACCGCTGCCGCGAAACTCCCAAAGGTCGCAAAGCTGCTTCAAGTATTCCGAGGTATAGAACTTACCGGCTGGCTGGCTTATGCGCATTGTATGGAAATGAGCAATCCCGGGAAACATTTCCGGCTGATCGCAATATCTTCCGATAACGCCTCCACCATAGCCGAAAACACCAACAATTCCACCATGTTTCCAGTGCGTTCTTTTGTGCTTGTAAGAAAGTTCCAGCACTCCAAGAAGATCATCGCAAACGTCAACCGGAATCTGGTACTCCACACCTTTCACGTTCTTTGCTCTTACTTCTGCCTCTTGCTTCAGATCAGATACAAAGCTCGGCCATGGCCCGCTTTCAAGCTGATCCAACAAAGGGGTCTTATGTTTCATTGTTTTACCTCCATTTTGTTAATATGACTGAGAATACAGATCGAGATATTCAAGTTCGGACTCAAAGCTTGTGCGGTCACCTCCTCTCGCATTGGCATATATAAAAGTATGTATGTATAAGGATAATCCTGAAAAAACGCCATATCACCAAGGCCTCCGTATAAGATTAATATTGCTTGTTGTCAATAAAAAAGGCGTATTTATAACCCATTGATATTCATAAATGGTGAATAATAAAAACTATCGTTATGTTGTGGTTCAGGTTTAATAAAAACGCTTTATATTGTGTTTGGAAGTTTTAAAAAAATATAATAAAAGGCGTCACAACTTACAGATTTTTTACAGCATGATACAGCTCGCTGGAATGCTTGGCCAGATTTCTCCGGATAACCGGCATGTCGGGTGCCGATTGATTGAACGAACCAATAATGGCTTTTGACAGTTCAAACAATTCATTCTCGGATCTGGATTGAAGATAAATTCTGAATTCATCGATAAAATTATATGGAATCACCCCTGATCTGGTTTTTATTTTAATACCTTCCCGGAAGCCTTTTATTGTTCCGTCAACCGACATATTATGAGCCCAAACTATATCGCCGGTACCGTTAATCCTGTCAAGGCGCATCCTGATTGAGAGAACTACAAGAAACATGAGCAGTCCTTCAAAAATCAAGTCCTGATCTTTTGTTTGAACTTTTGTTTGAAAGAGAGAAGAGTATTGTCTTGCCGTTATAAGTTTTACATCCAGGGCATCATCTGTTTGTTTTACGACAAAATCGCCTGCGGCATGATGCCAGGGAAATATCTGTTCGAATGTATGAACATTGTAAAAGCAGGTCATTATCATTGATGCCTGCCTGTAAATTTCTATTGCCTTGTCGGCAGACACAAACAGGTTGCCGTTTAAATTACCCCATATCAATATTTTTTCTTTTCCGTCGGAAGGATCCTTTGAAATGTGAAATTCACTATATCCTTCAAACCACTCCCCGAGAAACATTCCGATTTTAAGGTTGTCTCTGCCATTAAAATCATCCTGGCCGTAGACGGCTGGAATAAAGGAATTTGAGAATTCTGAATTAAGCTTTTTTAATGTGAAAAATTCTTTATGGATACATTCTATACCGATTTTTGATACGGCGACATTTAAAACAAAAGGAATTACTGAATTTTCTGTAACAGCTTCAATTTTTGAAGGATGGTAAAACGGACCGTGTTTTTCCAGGGAAATTTTAATTTCATAAATCTGTTCAAGGCATATAAATTCATCTATATACGACAGAGCATTTAATATAGCTTCATAGTTGTTCTTTATTATAAAAGTGCCGCTTGCTTCGAAATAGTCTCCATAGGTTACAGACAGGGAAGGGTTTTGATCCGCTTTTATCCCTGTAGTTTCTCTTTTTACAGGGAGCGGCAGGTTCCATAGTTTGCTGTTTGGTTCGAGGGGTTGTGTTTGGCCTGAAAGGAAAAATTTGAGTTGTGGATTTGCGTGCATCGATAATAGATCATTATTTGTATTGTTCAAGTTCCTGCAAAATTTCCGGGGCAACGGTGTAGTCAAGTTCTATTGCCTTATCGCAATGTTCAACAGCCTTGTCGAATTGGCCGTTTTCCATGTAGGCAATCGCAAGGTTATTATAGGCAACTGCAAAATTTGGCTCGATTTCTATTGCCTTCAGATTTGCTTCGATGCTCTCAACAATCAGGCCTTTCATCAGGTATGCATTTGCAAGAGTGGTGTAAGCCTGTAAAAAGCTGGAATTATATGCAATTGCCTTTGTTAATGCTGCAATTGCTTCATCAAGGTTTCCTTTCTGAAGATGAATAAAACCTATGTTGCCGTAACCTTCGGAAAAACCGGCCCTTGAATGAATTGCCTGCGTGTTGTAGTATAAACAGCCATCAAGATCGCCGCGCTGAAGGCAAAGGCCTCCAAGCTGAACATAGGCTTCTGCGAGGCTGGGGCTGCAATTAATAGCGTCTTGCAGCTCTTTTTCGGCTTCATCGAATTTTTTTTGTCCGATCAGGGCTACAGCCAGATTGTAGTGGGATGTTCCGCAATCCGGATTTGATGCGATGCCCGCCCTTTGCTGAGCTATGTATTCTTCAACATTTTTTGCCTTTTCCACATTATATCCTTGTGCTTTTTTTATTAGTGAGTTAGAAATTATTTCGTAAACTTACTTACACCCCTCAAGGGGGTACTGAAAAGAGTCCCGTTTATCGGGGTTAAGGGTTATTATGCGAAATAAAAGTTGTCAAGTAAAAATACAAAGAGAATGTAATCAAAAAATTCTTATAAACGTTTTTTTCCTTCTTTCCAATTAAAATAAAAAAATATCTTTTTTCTTGACATATCAACCTCTGTTTTCTACCGTTTTTACTCGGTTTTATAGTTCGGATTATTGGCATGGCAATTAACAAATAATAAAAGGGGGTTTTATGATTACCGGAAGCTTTACCGCCCTTGTTACACCGTTTAAGGATGATTCTGTGGATTATAGCGGGCTTTCATCTCTGGTTGATTTCCAGATTACTAACGGAATAACCGGAATACTGGCTGTAGGTACTACTGGCGAGAGCCCAACCCTTACATGGGATGAACACAACAAGGTCATAGAAAGTGTATC
>JAHJQU010000125.1 GCA_018819005.1 Pseudomonadota bacterium
CATCCTTTCCCTGATTCAGAAAATACATCCGAAGCGCCGAGGCCAGAATCCCGACTTCCTTTTTCCCTCCGGCCTCACAGACTGTAACACATTCGTTGCAGCCCAGTATAAGGATTTTACTGTAATTCTCTATCTCCTTGATTATTTCGTCTATCGGCTTTTTATCGGCTACAATCATATATCGCGACCTCTCTTTCCCTTAAAATATTAAAACTCTCTGGTTTTATGATTTTCAGGTTTAAAGAATCAAACCTTTCACATAGCAACTGCCCTCAGGCTGCTTTCTTTTTAGAAGCCAGTTTTATCGGATTCGGGCCAAGCTTTCTTATCAGCTCATCCATTTCCACTGCATATTGGGCAAATCGCGGGCCCTCCGCGGAAGAAAGATTCCTCATCTGAACCCTCTCACCACCAACTCCGATTGAATCGAGTATTTTTTTGGCCTGTTCTATTCTTTTCCTTGCCCTTAAATTACCACTGTTGTAGTGGCATTCTCCTTCCAGGCAACCGACAGCATATACACCGTCAGCACCTTTTTCAAAAGAGCGCAAGATGTGAAGAATATCCACCTTGCCGGTACATGGTACGCGTATGATTTTAATATTTGTCGGATAGCTCAATCTCATGGAACCTGCCAGGTCCGCAGCCGTGTATCCTCAGTAATTGCAGCAAAAAGCGATGATTACAGGTTCGAACTCCTGATTCATAAAACCCCTTCCAGCAAGGCTTCAACCTTGCTCAATATCTGATCATCCTCATACCAGTTCAATTCAATAGCCTTTGCCGGACATTCGGCCGCGCATACTCCGCAGCCATGACAAAGTGCAACATCTATCTCGCTAACTCCATCGGTGTTGATTTTCGGAACACCGTACGGACACGATCTGACACATATCAGGCAGGACGCACACTTTTCCGCCTCCACACAGGCAGTAACAGCAGAAAGCGTCAGATAATCCTGTGAAAGGAATGTTGTGGCCCTTGAAGCGGCAGCTAAAGCCTGAGGAATTGCTTCAGTAAGAAGCTTAGGGCTGTGAGCCGTTCCGCATACGAAAATACCCTCCGTTGCCATATCAACGGGTCTTAACTTTACATGAGCCTCCATGAAATAGCCTTCTGCATTCAAGGCCAGCTTGATAATGGAAGATAACTCAGCAGTGTCGGTTGGCCTCATGCCTGCGCTTAAACCAAGAATATCGGCATGGACTCTTAAACGGCGACCCAAAACATGATCCCTGAAAGTAACCATCAAACCCTCGCCGGTTGATTCAACCACAGGCATATCCTCAGGCGTATATCTGAAGAAGAAAATACCCTTGCGTCTTGCCTCCGTGTAATAATCCTCCAGAAGCCCGTACATCCTCATGTCTCTGTAAAGGATATAAATGTTGACATCCGGGTTCAGTTCCTTGATATGAAGAGCGTTCTTCACAGCGCTCTGGCAGCATATTCTTGAGCAGTTGGGATTAGCCTCGTTTCTGGACCCGACGCATTGAATCATTACCACGCTGTCAAGGCCTGCAGATCCTTCCTTTTCAAGCCGGCCGGCAAGCTCTATCTGTGTCATAACCCTTGAATCCTGACCGTAAAGGAACTCGGTAGGGACGTACTCGTTGGCACCCGTGGCAAGAATTACCACACCATGATCAATTTTTCTCTCATACATTCCGGGTCCCACAATCAACTCTGTGGTAAAATTTCCCTTGAATCCCGAAAAGCCGACTATAAGAGACTGGGTTAAAACCTGAATTTTGGAATGATTGCTTACTTTCCTGATCAGATCGGAAACATAAGGACCTATTTTTTCTCCTTCAATGGTTGCTGTCAGGCGGTTTGCCATGCCGCCAAGCTGCGGTTCCTTTTCAACAAGGACTGTTTCAAAACCCTGGTCTGCGAGACCAAGGGCTGAGTTCATGCCTGCCACACCACCACCGATAACAAGTGCTCTCTTGACAACCGGTATCTTCTTTTCATGAAGTGGATTAAGCGTTGCCACCCGTGCAACCGCCATTTTAACGAGCTCTTTGGCCTTTTCGGTAGCCTTCACAGGGTCATTGGAGTGCGTCCATGAATCCTGGTTCCGGATGTTTGCCATTTCAAAGAGATATTTATTCAAACCGCAGGCTTCCAGAGTATCCATGAAAATCGCTTCATGGGTCTTGGGAGTGCAGGCTGAAACAACAACTCTGTTCAGACTCTTCTCCTTGATAATTTCCTTCATCCTGTCTTGAGAATCCTGGGAACACGTAAAAAGATTCTCCCCGGTAAAAACAACATATGGTAGCCCGGAAGCATATTCGCATACGGCTTTAACATCCACCACTCCGGCAATATTAATGCCGCAATCACAAACAAATACTCCGATTCTTGGCTCCTGTCCTGCCACATCAATTTCATCAGGCACCTTGACGGTTTTTGTCCGTGTTCCTCTTGCTTCGCTCAGCTTTCCGCCTGCAGCACATGCTGCGGCACTGGCCTCAATAACGGAGCTTGGAATATCCTTGGGGCCCTGAAAAATTCCGCATGCGTACACCCCGGCCCTTGACGTTTCAATCGGAGCAAAAGGTTTGCTGGATGCGAAACTGTACTTGTCCAGATCTATATTGAGGCGCTTTGCCATTTCCACGGTTGACTGCGGAACCTTCAGACCGACAGAAAGAACAACCATGTCGAATTCTTCTTCCTGGATATCCCCTGATTCATCAGCGTACCTTATCCGAAGATTATTGCTGTCATGAACTTCGTCCATGGTATGAACGCGCGCCTTGACAAAACGGACCCCATTATCTTTTGCCCTGTTGAAATATTTCTCGTAATCTTTCCCGAAGGTACGCATATCCATGTTAAATACCGCGCAGTCAATATCTCCGTGTGCATGCTCCATTGCAATCATGGATTCTTTCACTGCATACATGCAGCATACTGAGGAGCAGTATCCGTTCCCGCACTTGTTGTTATCTCTCGAACCGACACACTGGAGCCATGCAATTTTTTTCGGCTCCTTTTTGTCTGAAGGCCTCACGAGATGCCCCATTGTCGGCCCGGATGCGCTGAGTATTCTCTCAAATTCCAGGCTGGTCAATACATTCGGATTTGTCTTGTAGTGGTAGAATTCATCAAGAACCGAGGGATCAAAAATATCGGTTCCCGGGCAAAGTATAATGGAACCAACCTCAATTTCCTTTTCGGCAACTTTCTGGCTGTGGTCAACCGCGCCGGCAAGACAGGCATCAACACACTGCAGGCACTCTGAACAATAACCGCAGTTAAGACACCTTGAAGCTTCAGTCTCTCCCTCTTCATCGCTGTACCCCAGTTCAACTTCTTTAAAGTTGCCTGCGCGCTTTTCAACAGGAAGCTCGGACATAGGCATCCTGAGTTTTTTAGGCTCGTCTTCGGGTACCGGCCTGTATACCGGGTTTTCATTTGTAACCGGCTCTCTGCCCTCTGCCATGTCCTTCCCGTCAAGATACCTGATAATAGACTCGGCTGCATCCTTTCCCGCTGCAATTGCACCAATGGCAACCCAGGGGCCTGTCTGGACATCACCGCCGGCAAAAACACCCGCGAGTCCTGTTGCATAAGTGACAGAATCGGTTTCAACAGTTCCCCAGCGTGAAATATTTATTCCTGCTATGTCCTCCAGGGCGGACAGGTCGGGTTTCTGGCCGATGGCCGGAATAAGCTGGTCTATTTCAATGTCATACTCGCTTCCCGGAACAGGGACAGGTCTTCTCCTTCCGGATGAGTCAGGTTCTCCCAGCTCCATGCGGATACAGCGCAAACCTACAACCTTCCCGTCGGATGTCAGAACCTCCTGAGGTGCGGAAAGATAGGTAATTTCTGTTCCTTCAACCTCTGCGGCATGAATCTCTTCTTCCCATGCCGGCATTTCGCTCCGCGTCCTCCGGTATATTATATTTACCTTTTCAGATCCCAGTCTCACGGCGCACCGCGCAACGTCGATAGCAACATTGCCGCCGCCGATTATGGCAATTTTTTTGCCGACCTCCGCTTTTCCGGTAAGATTAACCTCCCTGAGGAAATCGACTCCCTGGCGGACGCCCCGCGCCTTTTCCCCCGGAACTCCAAGCTCAAAGCCCTTGTGAGCTCCGATCGCTATATAAACGGCCTTGTAACCGTCAGCCAAAAGACCGTCGATTGTTAAATCATTCCCGAGAGGAGTGTTTGTTTTAATTTCCACTCCAAGATTTGTTATTACTTCTATTTCCCTGTCAAGAATATCTCTGGGAAGTCTGTGTTCGGGTATGCCAACCCTGAGCATCCCTCCCGCTTTCGGCAAAGCCTCATAAATCGTGGAAAGTACGCCTTTCCGCGCAAGGTGATATGCTGCAGAAAGACCCGCAGGGCCTGATCCGATGATGGCAACCTTTTCCTGTCTCCTCGGAAGGGTTTTAATTTCAACCTGCCTTGGATCGAACTTGTCGGCAGCAAGACGTTTCAGACTGCGTATTGCAACAGGCTGGTCTACCTCGCATCTGCGGCATGCATCTTCACATCCATGAGGGCATATCCTTCCCAGGACACCCGGCAAAGGAAGATCTTCCATAATTATCTGAAGGGCTTCTTTATATTTTTTCTGGCCTGCCATCTGAATATAGCCCTGAACATTGAGCCCGGCAGGACATGCCAGCCGGCATGGAGCCTTATCCGCTTTTTGTATGGCATAGGCACCAGGAATAGCCTGTGGGTATTGTTTATAGGCGGCTTTTTTTACTGAAAGATTCTCATCATATTCATTTGAAAGTATGACAGGACAGACTTTAGAACATTCCCCGCAGCTTGTACACTTGGCCAAGTCTATAAAGCGAGGGCTCTGCTTGATACGGGCAGTAAAATTTCCGGGGTCTCCTTTAAGCTCAAGGAGTTCAGAATTCATCAAAAGTTCAATATTAAGATGCCGGCCGACCTCGACCAGTTTCGGAGAGATAACTCACATGGCGCAGTCATTGGTCGGAAAGGTTTTGTCAAGCTGCGACATAAGCCCTCCGATAGCGGCCGATTTTTCCACCAGATATACGTAATATCCGGAATTAGCAAGATCAAGAGCGGATTGCATTCCGGCTATTCCTCCGCCAACTACCATAACAGACCCAACAACTTTTCCAGCCATGCGGCACTCCTCATTCAATAAAATAAATAATATAATATCAATTGATTAACATGTGGCAGCGATATAAAATTCGCTAAATCTTCGCGATTCGCAAACTTGTATTGGTGACAATTTATGAATCGCATTTATTCATCTGGAGGCATATATTAGATACCCTGTGTCTAGTCAAGAAAAAATATCTGATAAAATGAACTCAATAATTTAGCCTTGAATCAGGTATTTAATCGTGATAGTTGAGAGGGAAACAGGGCAGAGAGGTGAGGCATTAGGCTGAAGGCGAAAGGCGAGAGGCAATAGGCAGAAGTCAGGAGGGTTTTTAACTTGAATCCCCGAACCCTTCGCCCCTTGAACCCTTTGTTTCATCCGATATTCAATATTCGAAATTCGATATTCGGATTTACCAGCTACTTGTGACTGACACAAAAAACTGTTTGTCAACCGGGAACTCATTTTAATGACGGATACAACTACTTCAATTATAAACATTGCTCTTGTTGGCGGAGGAGATTTATGCAGGGAACTCCTTGAAAAAACCACCTTCGATTTAGAACAGGAGGATGTTTTTTCCCCCATCATTGCAGTCGCTGATCCTGATCCCGACACACCCGGAATGTTGCTTGCTAAGAAAAGAGGGCTCATTACTGTCGATGACTACCACGAACTTTATGACCCCCGTTACAGCATTCATCTCATAATAATTTTAAGGCCTGAAACGGTTATTCTTGAAGATATTCTCGCAACAAGACCTGCACGCATCCGCATACTTTCATATCATGTTTTTGAAATTTTCTGGAAAGCAATAGGCCAGGAAGAGCGTAAGCTGAGAGAACAGAACAAAGCCATGGAGACCATATTAAACGGAATTCAGGACTTTATATCCGTTATTACACCCGACATGACTATAGTGGATGCTAATGAAGCCCTCCTGAACAACATAGGCCGTTTACGAAACGAGGTTATAGGCCGCAAATGTTACGAAGTTCTTCAAAAAGATCAGATTGACTGCACCGGCAAGGATGCACAGGTATGTCCCCTTATGGAGGTTATACGCAACAAAATGCCTGTGCGGCAGGTAAGGACGCGCAGGGACAGTCATAATAAGATTCATCATATCGAGGTTAATGTATATCCCGTATGGGAAAAGAGCGGAAAGATATCAAAATTCATTCATATCAGCCGTGATATAACAAAGCGCATGGAAGAAGAAGAAGAGATTACAAGACGCCTTGAGCAAATGGTTGAGGAACGCACAAGGCAGCTCAAGGAAACCCACGAAAAGCTCATCCACAAAGACAAAATGGCTTCCCTTGGCAAGCTTTCAGCATCAGTTGTGCACGAAATAAACAATCCAATTGCAGGAATCCTCAACCTTATACTTCTTATGAAGCGCATCATGCAGGAAGGCGCTGTCGGAAAAGAGGAGATGGATGAATTTTTCCGCTATCTCATCCTGATGGAAAATGAAACGAGAAGGACAAGCCGGATTGTATCATACCTGCTTGCATTCTCCAGGCAGAACAAGATGGAACCAAAACCGTTAAACCTGAACAAGCTTATTGAGCACACTCTCTTTTTAAATTCAAATCTTCTTAAAATCAACAAAGTTAAGGTTCAATACCGGCTTGATCAAAATCTGCCGGATCTTGTTGGTTCCGAGGATCAACTCCAGCAGATTATTATGAACCTCGTATCTAACGCGGTTGAGTCTATCGAATCCAAAGGGAAAGGTGTTCTGACAATTACAAAAAGTATTTTCCCGAGACAGAAAGGGTTATTGCCAAATTTCAAGATACCGGAGTAGGAATTCCTCAGGAAAACTTTACCATGATTTTCGAGCCCTTTTTTACCACAAAAAAAAAGGGGAAAGGAGTAGGGCTGGGCCTTGCCCTCGTATACGGAATTATCCAGGAACACGGAGGCTTCATAAAGGTTAATTCCACGATTGAAAAAGGGACTACTTTCAAAATAGATCTTCCTATCAGGCATTGATCAGGTTCATACTAAATTCTACGGAGGTTCATTTATGAACAGAGCAAGGATCCTTATTGTCGATGATGAGCTGATTATGAGGGAATCCCTCGCCGGTTGGCTCCTGAGGGATGGTCACGAAGTTCAAACTGCGTCAAGCGGTGAAGAAGCTCTGGATAAAATCAAAGAGATCCGCTTCGATATTCTTCTGGTCGATATAAAGATGGAAGGGATGAGCGGACTCGACGTTTTGAAACGGGTAAAGGACGACGACCCCGATGTGGCGATAGTCATGATAACCGCCTTCGGCGCCATATCAACAGCGATAGAGGCAATCAAAAACGGAGCTTTTGATTATCTTCTAAAGCCTTTTGACCCTCAGGAACTTGGAGTGCTTATTGAAAAAATCCAGGAAAGCCAGGCTCAGGCTATAGAAAATCTTTACCTCAGGGAGCAATACAAGGAAAGAACACGGTTTGAAAGCCTGATCGGCCAGTCACCCGTCATGCAGAAAATTTTTGATCTCATACAGAACGTCGCCCCCACTAATTCCACTGTCCTTATCACAGGTGAAACCGGCACAGGTAAAGGCCTTGCTGCAAAAGCCATTCATTCAAACAGTCCGCGATGCCACGGTCCGTTTGTTATTGTAAATTGCGGCGCAATACCTGAACACCTTATGGAAAGCGAATTGTTCGGACATCAAAAAGGTGCTTTCACAGACGCCAAATTCACCAAAAAAGGTCGTCTCGAGATGGCCCACGGGGGAACCCTTTTTCTGGACGAAATAGGTGAAATCAGCATGAGAATGCAGATTGACCTTTTACGTGTACTGGAAGACCGCATATTTTACAGGGTTGGGGGCACCCAGCCAATGGAGGCTGATTTCAGGGTTATAGCTGCCACAAACAGGGATCTCCATGAAGCAATCAAAGATGGCATATTCAGAGAAGATCTTTATTACCGCCTGAATGTCTTCTCATTTAAAATGCCCTCCTTAGGCGAACGCAAGGAAGATATCCCGCTTTTGGCCGAGCATTTTCTTCACCGCTTCTCCAATGAAACCAATAAGCAGATAGATAATATCAGCCGCGAAGCAATGGATGAAATGATGCTTTATGAATGGCCGGGGAATATTAGAGAGCTTGAAAATGCAATAGAAAGGGCAGTCGTTGTCAGCAAGAAAAGAAAGATTCTTCCTGAAGATCTCCCCATTTTCCGACCCGAGGATATTTGCGTTTCCTCCGACAACACCCTTGCGGGAATCGAAAAGGCTCACATAACCAGGGTGCTTCACGAAAACGATTGGAATATATCAAAAACTGCAAAAGAGCTGGGAATAGATCGTTCCACTCTTTACAGCAAAATCAGACGGTACAAGATAGTGCAACGAGACCTTTGAATATATATCCCGAACATAGCATCGTCATTTCCCCAATAGGCAATTTTGATCCCGAAATAACCGAGCCTGTTCAAAAGGAAATAAACAGGATATTCGGTTTCCCGGCACTAATTATCCCTATCCTTGAAGATGTTGACTTTGCGCTTGATTCAGGCCGGAACCAGTACCACTCAACATCGATACTTAAACAGCTTGAAAAATCAGCGCCTTCTTTTGCAATGAAAGTAATTGCCATTACGAAGGTTGATCTGTTTATCCCGATCTTGACCCATGTTTACGGGGAAGCACAACTTGGAGGAAAGGCCTGCGTTGTTTCTACGTACAGGTTAAAGGATCAGATATCTGCAGCAAACCCGGGCGTCATTTTTAAGCAAAGGATTGTTAAGGAAGCAGTCCACGAACTCGGCCATACATTCAATCTCCGCCATTGCAAGGAACACGCATGCATAATGCACTATTGCCGCACCGAGCTTGATGTTGACAGGAAGTCGGATCAGCTTTGCAGGTACTGCAAAATACTTTTAGATGATGAAATAAAAAGGCTCAGAAAATCAGGTATGGAGAAAAAGCCTTGTTAATCTTTCCCAGCCTATCTGGGGCATCTTTCCATATATGTCTTCACCGAGATATCCACCATCGGTATTTAAAAGTTCTCCGGATTCTTCAATAACATTATAAAGGTGGCCGATCTCTTTTTCCATGAATTCTTTTGATTCTGTGCCGATATAAAGATCTTTAAGCTCATTCCTGAGACTTTCCGAATGCAATCTCACAAACCAGCCATCAGTATAAGGATTTTTATTAGCCAGGCTTCCCTCTTCCCTCAGCCTCGGATTAACATCCGTCACGATACCGCTGACAGGCGAAAGGACTCCCGCACTCTTTTCACCCCGTTTTAATACAATCTGGGAGATATTCTGCTTCATCTGCTTTCCGATAAGGGGGGCCTCAACATTTTCAAGTGGCCCGAGGAGCCGCAGGGCAAAATCATCAAGCCCGACTCTTACTGTTGAGCCTTCTTCAATCTTAACCCAGGCATGCCCTTTATGGAGATAGTATCCCTGAGGAATTCTGAAACCTTGTACATTAAGAACTTCCACAGGTTTTACCAGTGCATGAACAGCATACTGGTCGTAAAAATACTGGTCGAACTCGCAATTTGCGCACCTGTATTCATGGCTGCAGTTTTTGAATTCTATCCGCCCTTTCATATGGTGAATGCACGGCCGTTTCAAGGATGGCAGCTCTTTTAATTTCTCTATCCAGAAAACAATATTTTGACGATTCCCCCCGGGGATTTGCCCCTTCTGCGCCATTACCATGTTTTCCTCGGCCACCCGCAACATAGCCCTGTCGAAATGGCACGTTGTACAATCATAGGAGATTCTGCAATATTTATGGCGCACAACCCCCGCCTGCATCCAGAGGCAGGGGCTAAGATTTGATTTTTTCTGATTGTTATATCTGGCAGTTCTCATTTTTCACCTCACGCTTCAGTAAATTCTCACTTCGACTTACGACTCACTCCTCTGTGCCTTTGACCCTTGATTTTACTATTCACGATTCACTATCGGCTATTCACTGTTCCCTATTGCCTCTTTCCTATTTACCGGTTTTCCCTCGAATCCTTGAATCCTTGAATCCTTCTTTTTCCTATGTTTTAAGAAATGTTCTCGCAAGATTTCTCCAGTCAAGACCCGGAAGATTCCCGTAAATATCCTCTTTTAAATAACCGCCGTCTGCTGCAAGGGGACCGGCAACCTCTTCGATCATTTTCTCAAGCTTGCCGACTTCATCGTTTATCCACACGGGGCTTGCCGAGTCATCCATCAGTTTTTTAACAGTTCCCTTTATATCGGGAGAACGCACCATAAATAACCATCCATCCCCGTAAGGTTCTCTGTTGGCAATTTCAGGTTTCTCCCTGACCTTAGAATTAACCTCAACTATAACCCCGTTAACAGGAGAAAGCACATCAGCCGAATTTTCCCTGCGCCTCAGGCCCCATCCAGCCAATCCCTGGTCAAGCTCCTTACCCATGAGCGGAAGATCAAGGGCATCGGCCTTTCCGAGCAGTTTTAAGGAAAAATCATCAAATCCGATTCGTATATATCCCCCGCTTTCTACGCGCGCCCATGTATGGCCGTCATGGAAATAGTAACCAACCGGAACATCAAAACCTTTAACATACTGAATCTCGCCCGGCATTGTTTTGCTTTTTGTCGTCCAGACGTCTTCGAAAAACTGGTCAAAATCGCATTTTGAACATTCATAATCGTAGGCACAGGTCCTTTTTTCAATACGGTTTGTAAGGCTGTGCCGGCAGACTCTGTTCATATGAGGTCTTTTTCTCATTGCATCCTGCCAGCTGACCTGATTTCCCTTTTCGACCTTTCTCGTCATTCCCAGGTCGAACTTACATGTCGTGCAGTCATAATAATTATTGCAGTCCTTAAAATTCACAAGACCTGTCTGCATCCATATGCATGGATTTAAAAAACGGGCGCTTTTATCAGGCTTTACCATCCATACCTGCCCGCCTAAAACGGTTTTTATCTCGCTTTGAGCCTGTTCTTTAGCATCTCCCTTCCTGTAGGTAGACCCATATCCCAGCTTGCTTCTTCGTTCCATATTATTCTGATTTGCCATTTTATCTCTCCTTTTTATAATTTTGATAATTGATATTTTTTTCTCTGCATTATGTAAGAGCAAGTAGCGTGCCATTTAATGATACTAACAACTATATGGCTTTATCTAACTGATTTGACTTGATTAATCAAACTATGGCCAAACTAGGGATTTCAGATGCAGAAAATGATTTATTGCCGTATTTCACGACAGGGAAATTTGAAGCATCAATTATTAATGAATTAATTTTGATTATTTCTTTGTTAATTATAGCAGTTATGATGTTGTTGGATTTTGCGGCATAAAAAAAGCCGTACTGCTGTAATTTACAACAGTACGGCTATAAATAATGTTAAAAAGGTTTTTTTAGACAGGATTAACAGGATGGACAGAATTTTGCCTGCGGCGAGAAGGGCAATAAGAATGCTTCGGGCCGCTCTTCCGGAGCGGCCTGACAAATCATCGTGTTAATCCTGTAGATCCTGTCAGATAAATTTTTGTTGGGGCAGGACCATTAACAGGATGGTAGCTATCTTATCCCAGAATTTCAGGCAGCCTGTTCTCCCATCCGATCGTAGAAACGAGCACACCGCCAAATCCTTCTTTTTTGATCATCGCTATATTTTCAGATGCAATTTTTATACATTCACTAACTCTGTCCGGGGATGCCTGAATTCGATCAATTAAAGCGGCAGGAATCTTGATGTTATCCATATGACGATCTATGTATCTTGCCATTCCAACAGATTTAAGCAAAAGCACGGTCGGAATTATCTTTGTTTTTGACAGGTTTACACGTTCAAGAAACGGCTGAATACCGGCAGAATCGAATAACGGAGGTGTAATAAAGAAGCTTGTGCCTGCATCGATCTTTTTTTTCATCTCTTCAAGCTCAAGAACAAGAGCCTGCCCGCTGGCACCTGCATTAACTGTTGAACCAGTCACAAACCGGGGTGAACCTGCAAGTTCAATCCCGGCCATATCCTTTCCGTTGTTAAGACAGTTTATTGTCCTGATAAGTTCAATCAAATCAAGATCATTCACTGCCTTTGCTTCGTGATGATCTCCAAAACGGGGATCGTCGCCATTTACCGTCATAACATATTCAATGCCACTCGCACCGGCTGCAAGCAGATCGGCCTGCAAGGCAAGCCTGTTGCGGTCTCTGCAGTTGACCTGAAATATTGTATCAAAACCGTTCCCCTTTAATATCAATGCACCGCCAAGGGAACTAATGCGCATCACAGCACTGCTCATTTCAGGCACCACGAAGGCATCTACCTTCCCCTTAACCTTTTTGGCATTTGTCAGCATCAAAGAAACATTAACTCCTTTGGGGGATCCATTTCGGCTAAAACGGCAAATATCCCTTTGTCAAATTTAGACTTAAGATGCATAATATTCCTCCGAAACCAGTCAAATCATATGATTCATTATTATTTCCTGAATAAAATTTATCACTAAAAGCGCCCTATTATTTTATATTGCGATTTTGGTCAAGTATAAATATCATTATTGCCTTAATGCAAGTTTCTTTCAACTTTGGCTTTTTCTTTCAGCTTATCAAGATACGAGGTAACTTCAGTTTGAATCTTTTCCTGTTTCAGATTCTGCTCAATTCTGCTTTTCAGGTGAGTTTCAAAAAAGGCTTTCACTTCTTCCTCTGAAACGGTTATCTTCTGAATGAATTCCTTATCTATTAACTGCTGTATAGCCGTTACCTGTTGAATCTGACTTTTAAGGGAAGCTTCGGTCAACTTGACCTTAACAAGTTCTTTATTAAACTCTTCAGTATTCGGAAACTGCGCTTTGAACTTGGCAAACTGTTCGTCAACCACAGAGTCTTCTACTTTAATACCCATTTTCTGGCTTTCCTGATAAAGAAGTTCGCCATCAATCAGTTTTTCAAGAATTCTCTTTTTTATTTCGGCGAGCCTGGCGTCATCAAGTTTTTCTCCGCGATTGGCGGACTGCTCTTCAATACCCATAAGCTCCCTGTCAAAATCGTCCTGTGTAATAGCCACTCCGTTTACAACCGCAACATTACCCTTTGGAGCATCTTTTGTTTCAACCTTTTCGGTTTTTACAGCCTTATCATCCTTTACTGCTTTATCGTCTTTTCCGGCAGAAACTGGCGAAGCAAACAAAACAATGCATAATCCCAAAACCATTAATCTGAATACCACTCCATTTAATAAACGCATCTAAATTCTCCTTATGTCTTGTTGAATATAATAAGGGCATATCATCAACATGCCCTTTATGTCCAAATACATCCGTTTGGGGCACATATCATCTATGGATATTATTGTGCAAACAGTATTTCAGTTTAAGGAGATGAAAAAAGTTTAACTTGGAAAGAAAAGCACGCCATGTTAAGAATGTTATAAGTTCGGACTACAGAGATTCTAAATCGTCAAACAATATTATAAGTCTTTTAAGGAGGATAAAATGCCTAAAGCACTCATCTCATATTATTCCAAATCCGGTAACACGAAGAAAATGGCTGAATATATCAAAGAGGGAATAGGCTCGGTTGAAAAAATGGAAGTCACAGTAAAAAAGATATCTGAAACGGCATTGGAAGATATGCTCAATTCG
>JAHJQU010000126.1 GCA_018819005.1 Pseudomonadota bacterium
ATCGCGTGGGAGGCCGGCATCGAGATCGGAGTGAGCGAGTTCGACCGGATTTCCAGGCAAACCCCCAACCTTTGTTCGATCATTCCGGCCGGACCTTACGAGATGGCTGATATCGATGCTGCCGGCGGCATTCCCGCGGTTTTGCAGCGCTTGCAGCCCCTGCTCACTGACAATCCGACGGTTACCGGAAAGTCCATCATCCAGGTGGCTGCCGAGGCGGTGGTCGGAGACCCTGATATCATTCGCGGCCCGGACCGCCCATTTCACGCGGAAGGAGGTATTGCCGTGCTCAAGGGAAACATCGCCTCCAGTGCCGTGGTCAAGCAGACCGCAATCGCTCCCGACATGCTCATTTGCACGGGCCCAGCCAGGGTTTTTTATACGGAAGAGACCCTTTTGGATGCCATTGCAGCCGGCAAGATCGCCGAAGGCGATGTGGTGGTGCTTCCCTTCCAGGGCCCGGCTGGCGGACCCGGCATGCCGGAAATGCTCACCCCCACCGATGCCATCAAGGGCGCCGGCTTCACCCGGGTGGCCCTTATCACCGACGGCCGCTTTTCAGGCGCCACCAGCGGGCTGAGCATCGGACACGTGGAAATGGAGGCTTATAACGGCGGGGCCATTGCCGCCATCCGCGACGGCGATATCATCGATATCGACGTTGTGGCCCGTAAACTGGACGTTCGGCTCACACCGGCGCAGATCCGCGACCGCCTGTCCGCCGTTAAGGTCCCGGAACGCAAACTTCCCCGCATGCTCAGTTCTTTTCGCAAGGCTTATACTGGAATCAACTGCTATGGCAAGCAGGCCTGAGAATATTCAACCAATATGACAGCTTCAACACTTAAATCTTCTTACAGGGAAAAACGGGAAAAAGCCAAAGAAAGCAATTGCAACTGCTGCAAGCTTGCAGCCCCTTTCTGCTGGAGGTGCAGATGCGGATTTGCAATCTGCCAGGAGTGCATGGAAGAAAATTTCTGGGGAATGTCCTGCAACGGAATTACATGGCAGTGCCCTGACTGCGGAGGTCAGAACGGGTTAGGGAATCAGTAAAATCCCAAACAGATAATCTTAAAACTAATTAAGAAGAATAGCTTCAAGTTCTTTTAATCTTGAAATATGGTATTGAGCGGAAAGATCTTTGTTCTTGTATGAAACAAGCGGAATGCCGGCGCCTTTTGCAGCCATTTCGTCAAGCACCGAATCGCCCACATAAATTACCTGGGAAGGTTTTATGTTGAAATGTTCCACGATCTTTATGAGGGATTCCGGATGAGGCTTTGGATCTTTAACATCAAGGGCGCAGACAACAAAGTCAAAGTATCCCGCAAGTCCGTGTTCCACAAGAATTCCCTGCATAGTATCACTTCTGTTTGTAGCGATAGCGGTTTTATATTTCGGCCTGATTTTTTCAAGAAGATCCTTTAAATCCGGTTCCATCTTCATTCCTTTAATAAACGGCCAGTATGACATTTTTTTCCGGAACGCATATGCAGCTTCAAGTGTTTCAGGGTCGTTAAAGAGATTGTCAAGGACTTCGTTTGCCGTATGCATATGGGCATGGGCAAACTGCTCGGGAGTCATCTCCGGTTTTCCGAAATGATTCAGGATGCTGTTATAGTAATCCATGTTGGATTGGACGGAGTCAAACATTACTCCGTCGCAGTCAAAAGCAATTACCTTTATATCATTCATAATATGTTACCAAGGACCGGGATTCTGATTTCAGGATGAATTTTGTTATCTGTTTTGACAATAATCGAATCAAAATACTTGCCCTTAACTTTTGCCGTGCTTTTAACGGTCAGGAAGTATTGTGTTGATTTTGATTCGGGATTTTTTTCAAGCTTAACGCGGATGTTGTTACCGTTTAATGCTGAAGTTTCAAGTATTTTAAAAGGATATTTTTCTTCAGGAATTATCTCCAATGTTACTGAAAGGTTTTTATCAACAGGGCCGTTTAAAAATACCCTTTCAGGCTTTACTGTGGCAAAATTTTCAACAAACCCGTAAACAGTTAGATGAATCGTCCGGTTGTTGATGTCGTTTGTGTGCACGACCATGTTTTTCTTAAGCGGTTTTCCACCATATCCTGCAGTATTAACCTTGATTACGATCTTTCCCTCGCCGCCGGCGGGAAGCTGTTTCGGAAAGGAAACAGCCGCGCAGCCTCAGCCGGTTTCAATTTTGTCTATATTAAGCGTGGCAGTTCCGATGTTTTGAATAACGAAATCATGGATAACTTCGGCTCCATCCAAAACCGGTTTAAACTCGAAAGTGTTAATGCTGATAACGGCTTTTGCCTGACCTTCTTCCACTCCTCCGTAAGAAATAACAGACAAGCCAATAAGTAAAAGCAGGGATAAATATGCAACTTTAAACCTGTATTTCATAAAAACTCCTTCATCATGTTTCATGGCTTTGTAAAAAGTAATTCTGCTGTGTTGCACTTCATCCCCGCCCTGTTGAATTCTCGCTGCGCGAGACGGCAGAGCCGATTCAACAGGGTGAACCATTGAAGCGTACGAAAAGTACGCTTCATTCCTCAAGATTCGTGCGCCTTGCATAATGAGCTTTTTACTAATCCCGTATATTTTCGGAATTATAAAAATATCTTTTCCCCAGAGAACAGAAAATAGAATCTTATATAAAAATGTCAAGGAATACCATTGCTTTTTTACGACCCCGTCATTTTTACATCATAAAATAAGGATCCACATCCACTATCACACCGACATCCCTGTTCCCCTTCTGCACGTTTTCAATTATAATGGTCCGGGCAAACCGGTGAAGCTGTTTTATCTCTTTGCCTTTTAAGAGAATCTGCCATCTGAACCGGCCCGCTATTTTTGGAACCGGAGCCTCGACAGGACCAAGAATATCGACCGAATTCATATTAAATTCTTTCTTGAATCTCATGCAAAGACCACCAAGTGCTTTTGCATACTCCCCGGTCTTCTTTTTGTCCTTTCCGTGAATCCTGATCTGGATCATTCTTGAAAAAGGAGGATAATTCAATGCTTTTCTAAATAAAATCTCCTTTTCATAAAAAGCCCTGTAATCCTGATTTTTTGCCGATACAATGCTGAAGTGTTCAGGATTATATGTCTGGAGGATTACCTTCCCGGGAGAACTCCCTCTTCCCGCCCTGCCTGAAACCTGGGCCAGAAGCTGAAATGTCCGCTCACCTGATCTGAAATCAGGGAAAGCAAGAGACTGATCTGCACAGATGACACCTACAAGTGTAATATCAGGATAATCATGTCCCTTTGCCACCATCTGCGTCCCTACAAGAATGTCGATAGTTTTTTCTTTAAGACCCTTTAATATTTTAACCGTTGAACCTTTACGGACTGTTGTATCGGAATCCATTCTTGCAACTCTTGCTTCAGGAAAAAGGCTTTTTGCCGCCGCTTCAATCTTTTCGGTTCCAAGCCCGAAGGGTTTTATTTCAAAAGCCCCGCACTTTGTGCAACTGGAATTTGCGGCTTTTGTAAAACCGCAATAATGACACTTATACGCATTGGCAGATCTGTGAAAGGTAAGGGAAATATCACAGTTTTTACACTTAAGCGCTTCACCGCATCTCCCGCAGACCGGAAAACCGGCAAAACCTCTCCGGTTCAAAAACAGGAGTATTTGTTCCTTTCTGGCAAGCGCTTCTTTCATTCCGCAAATAAGCTCTTCTGAGATATATCTCCTTATACCCCGCGAATCACGGTTTTTCTTCAAATCTACCACTGAAATTTCAGGAAGATTTCTCTCTTCAACTCTTTTTGTCAGTCTTACTTCCGAAATTTTTCTTTTGGAGATATTATGGTATGACTGCACTGAAGGAGTGGCAGAACCGAGAAGAACCACACAATTGGCAAGTTTTGCTCTCACAACAGCAAGGTCCCGAGCATTATAACGCAGCCCCCCCTCCTGCTTGTAGGAAGAGTCATGTTCTTCGTCAACAATTATCAGCCCGATATCTTTAAAAGGTGCAAATATGGCCGACCTTGCCCCAATTGCAATAGGTGTTTTTCCCCCGGCTATGCGAAGCCACTGATCATATTTTTCACCAGCCGACAGCCCGCTGTGAAGAATTGAGACACATTCGCCGAAACGCGCACGGAAGCGGCCTTCAATCTGTGAAATAAGAGCTATTTCAGGAACAAGAACCAGAACAGAATACCCCTCCTTTACTGCCAAAGATGCAAGTTGCATGTAAACTTCCGTTTTGCCGCTCCCGGTCACACCTGATAAAAGATATGAAAAAAAGCCCTTTCCTAAAAAGCCTGCTATTTTTGAAATCACACCATCCTGTTCCAAAGTCGGAACATGAGCGATATCCGGGCTGATGGTCTCCCCGAATGGATTCCGGTATACAGGTTTCAGGAAAATTTTGACATGGCCCTGTTTTTCCAGGGAATTGACTATCCTTGCAGCTCCCGGCACTCTCTCCTTGAGCCTTTTCACAGAAACTTCCCCGGATGCTTTAAGTGTCTCGATGATTTTAATCTTCGATTCCGAAAGGGATCCCGGAATTGGTTCATTAGCTGTCAGAGATATATAACGCTCCGTTTTCACCTTTGTTTTTGCTGCTTTTATTTCTCTTCTTTTTTCAATCCATCCCTTCTGTTCCATTGAATATAATAGAGACCCCGGAATCTCATCTTTTAGTCCGGCACAAAGTTCTTTTACACTCTGAGAAGATTTTATAAGAAGACTGAGTATTCTTTCTTCAGAGGATACAGGTCGCTTTTTGTCGAGGGCTTCTTTTCCTTTATCCGTTATAGTAAGCTTTGAAACTTCATACAGATTCAAGCCGCCGGGAAGCGCAGTTTTTATAACCTCGCCGACCGGATGCATGTAATAATCCGAAATCCATCTGAAGAAAGGAATCATTGATGGGGGGAAAAGAGGGTTGTCATCAAGAATATCCAAAATGGCCTTTATTTCTTTTTCGTCTTGATTTTCTGTCTCTTCAAGAACATATCCTGTTACTTTACGCTGTCCGAACGGAACAAGAACTCTTTTACCCTGCAATGATACATCCCACAGACTGTCCGGAACCAGGTATGTAAAGGTGCCCCAAACCGGCAACGCCACGGCAACTTCGATACAATTAGAGCTTTTTACCATTTTACTCTTTTCAATATTCATGGATGCTGTTAGAATACAACTACTTTAAATGTAACTATTCAGGAGTCAATAGTCAGAATTCAGAATAGAAGGGGCATCCTTGTTATTCCGGCTCCTGAATTCTGGATTCTGGCTTCTTAACAGCTCTATGTAATAATATAACATAAAACAATCTGTATCGAGGAGAATTTTATCTGAAGATGGCCCATTCTGCTGAAATGGTTAACAAAGTCCCTTTTACCGCAAAAGTTGCATTATGCGTAGCGTGTTTTTTCTGGGCAATATCTTTCATCGCAACCAAGGTTGCGGTTGAAAGCGTTCCCCCGCTGACGCTTGTAACCCTTAGACTTCTTATCTCATCATGTTGTTTTCTTCTCTGGTTTTTTGTCCGGGGCCGGCGGCTTAAATATGAAGGATTAACCTGGCTTGGCCAGCTCTTTTTGCTGAGCCTTTTCGGAACCGGACTTCACTATTCCACACAAACAATCGGACTCCAATATACAACTGCATCTAATGCATCCCTTTATGCCGTCACCGGCCCTATTTCAATTCTGATTATCGCCGTATTGTTCATGGGCGAAAAACTGACCTTGAAAAAGGGGATTGGCTTGCTGATAGCAATATCCGGCGTCATTATTGTCATGGGACTGAATACTCTTTCTTCTTTTGATATTAAAGCACACCTCTGGGGAGACCTTCTTGTATTCACAAGCATATTCATGTGGGGAATCTTTACCGTGCTGGGAAAGAACATGACAAAGAAGATGAATGCGCTCGAGCTGACGGCGATAGTAACTTTTATAGGTTCACTGTATATGATACCATTCGGATGGGTTGAAATGCACCGGATCAATTTTTCCATGCTTTCAATTAAGACTGACGCCTGGCTTGCCATAGCTTTTCTCGGAATAACATGCTCTTTTCTTGCAACAATGCTCTATTTTGTCGCGTTGGAGAGGACAGAATCCCAGAAGGTGGGAGTTTATCTTTACACAATTCCTCCCATGACATATATTATAGCCGCTTTTTACTTGGGAGAAAATATTGGCGCAAATCTTATAATCGGATCGATTTTTGTTCTTGCCGGGGTTTATATTACAGAAAATGGATAAAGAATTGACGGCTTTGTAAAAAGTCATTCTGCTGTGTTGCGCTTCATCTTTCGTCATTGCAGCGTACTTCTATGTACGCTTCATTCCTCAAGATTCGCGCGCCTTGCATAATGAGCTTTTTACTTTGCCGTCGGAAGTACGACTTTTTACGAGGGCATAAAAATTGTGTCGTAAAAATTGTAAAAGGTTTACTTAATTTATGATAAAATGAATTTAACGGAAAGGGGGAAGCAATGTATAAAATATTTAAAAAGTGCACAGTATTTTTTACAATCGCTGCAATGTTAATTATTCCTCTGGGCTCAGAAGCGCTTGCCCGAACAGGGATGGAACAGAGCCCGCCTGATGCCGGAGCCATGGTTGCGGATTTCGTTCTTGTAAGGCCTCTTGGACTTGTTGCCCTCGTTGCAGGTTTCACCGTCTTTGTGCTGTCGTCTCCGTTCTCGGCACTTGGGGGAAATATTCATACGGCATGGGATAAAATGGCGGCTGATCCGGCAAAATTCACATTTACAAGACCCCTCGGAGTGTTTTAGAAACTCCTGTTGAAATCATTAAGCACGTGGTGATTAAAAGAGATATTTGCATGTAATCTGATCGATAGCCATGCGGGGTATGGAAGCGTTTGCGGCGGAAGATCCGCATCCATTACCCATCGCAACCCTTTTTCGGTTTCAGCGCTATCATCTTTCATCAATAGGAACATAATTTAATGAAGTCGGGCCTGCATATATTTGCCGCGGACGGCTTAATCTCCAGTTGGGGTCATCAACGCTCTCTTTCCACTGGGCTATCCAGCCCGGAAGCCTTCCTATTGCGAACATAACCGTAAACATGTTGGTTGGTATTCCAAGAGCCCTGAGAACAATACCGCTGTAAAAATCAACATTGGGATAAAGATTGTGTTCAACAAAATAACTGTCTTTTAATACAACTTCCTCGAGGTTCTTTGCAATATCAAGTAACGGATCGATAATTTTAAGTTTTTCGAGCACCAGGTCACATGTGCTTTTCATGATTCTGGCCCTTGGGTCATAGGTTTTGTAGACCCTGTGCCCGAAACCCATAAGCCTGAAAGGATCATTTTTATCCTTCGCCCTTTCAACCGCTCTATTTACATTTCCGCCATCTTCTTCCCTGATTTTTGTGAGCATTTCTATGACAGCCTGATTTGCGCCGCCGTGCAGGGGTCCCCATAGCGCGGCCACACCGGCTGAAATGGCGGCATAGAGATTGACCCTTCCGCTTCCAACCATCCTGACCGTCGATGTCGAGCAGTTCTGTTCGTGATCCGTATGAAGAATCCAGAAAACGTTCAGGGCTTTTACAAGATCTTCGTCAATCTGGTATGGTTTTACGGGAGTATCAAACATCATGTTAAGAAAATTGGCGCCGTATGAGAGGTCCGGGCGGGGATAAACAACCTTGTGCCCTCTTGAAATCTTGTAAGACATCGCTGCAAGTGTCCGGATTTTGGAAAGGAGACGGGTAACGGTCAGGTTGATTTCCTCTTCGGATATTTTTATCTCGGGATAGAAGCTTCTTAAAGCCGTTACCATCGAAGAAAGAATCCCCATTGGGTGGGAAGCTCTCGGAAAGCTCTGGAAAAACGACTGCATGTCTTCATGTATCAGAGAATTATCATTAAGCAGTACTGAAAAAGCATTAAGCTGTTTTCTTGTAGGCAAAACGCCGTTTATCAATAAATAAGTGGTTTCAGTGAATATGGAGTGCTCGGCAAGCTGCTCGACAGGAATCCCCCGGTAACGCAGAATTCCCTTCTCCCCATTCATAAAAGTGATTGTACTCACGCAGCTTCCGGTATTGCCAAACCCCGGATCCAGAGTTATCAATCCTGTTGTCTGGCGAAGCGTTGAAATATCTATCGCCTTTTCCCCCTCCGAGCCGATAACTACTGGAAACTCATATGTCTTTCCATCATATATTAACTTAACGTATTCAGGCATTCCCCCTCCTCATATTAAGAGGTATTTTCATATTCTATACAATAAAAACTTGCAAGGGAAAATATCTATCTTGACAGGGAAAATATCTATTTTAAAGCTTCAATTTACTAAAATGTGTTCATGTGATAGAAAACATATGCGGAACAAATCAGTATGAAAATCGAAGGAGGGGCTATGTCGTTCAAGGAAAACCTTTTAAATAAAATGCGGATCGATAAAATGGCGCAAAAAGTGCTCGGGTCAATGGGAACACCGGAAAGCGGGAGCAAAATAGACAAAGAAACCATGCGCGGAATCC
>JAHJQU010000127.1 GCA_018819005.1 Pseudomonadota bacterium
CGAGAGCCTTTACAAGGCGTTATCACCCGAAGGCAATCCGGAGTTTGCTACGGTACTTAAAGTTATGCGAGCGCTCGGATTAAGGCTTCACGCAACAGCGGTCCAGCCATAGACACTGCTGAAATCCGCTTCCACGGCCTCGAACTTCAACATATCACATAGGATTGTCGTTTTCCGAGAGCACGCCAAAGATGTCAATTGACGAAAACCGCCATTCATCACCCGTAAAACAGCGCACTATCTTCTGGATAAATTGATCGACATGGTCAGGAAGGAGGGTTGATATTGGATAACTTTGATGGTGATTTTCCAAGTTATTGGCGAATCATAACGGACGACTAATTTTTTGTTTCGAATATAAATTCTAATATAAAAACAGCTTTAAATATTAAGAGCATTCCGGATTTGCCCCCTGATCTTTATGTTTTTGGTTTCAGCGATGAGCAGATATCCATCAATTGTCTTTGTACCTGTCTCGCCAATGTAATGCAAGAATACACGATACACCGGAGCTGTTCTTAATCCAGTTCTCCCACCGTTGAAACCTGCCTGTATTTCACATCTTCAAACTCATTAAAATGCGCATGGCCGCATTTTACGAAGTTTCAACCTTGCCACACATCGGCAGCAACAGCATCCGAAATTTCCTGCCTGCGCGCCTGAATTGCAAAATATTTTTGAGCATTTGCGATTTCGGATTTGCGAGGATCTCCGTTCTGGGCAATCAAATATCAGGCAAAACGCGACAGATTGTAATCCGTCACCTCTCGAGAGCTTTCTGACCCAATATCAACCATTTTGCCGGCGCCGGCAAAATGGTTTTCAGCCTCATTCCCTGAATTTTTACAAGAGGTTATCGCCATTTTAATGGCGTCTCCAAATTTCCTCCATTGCGTATATCCCAAAAGGGGCTGACTTTCCCGGGCACTCCAAGACTCTGCTCCATACTTATTTATTTTCTTCAGGTCTTCAGAAGACTTGCGTACCCTTGATATTAAATTTTTATCCGGCACGCCCTTTCCTGCAATATAAATTTCACATAATTTAATGTATCCCGGAGTCGTTTTTCTCCCGTACCCTTGAGCAAGCTGCATGGAATTTTCCCGTCAAGAAAGCCAGGCTTTTTGAATTCGCCCGCTAACCCCGCAGAAAGCTACGGAGTCCGAGAGACATTTAAGCTAAAAGCCTTGTTTGCCGTTACTTTCATACATCAGCATTTCGTTTAACTTTGCTTCCCACTCATCTTCTGCAAGCACCTCGAACCGTAAAACCTTATCCTTCATTACAAGTCCAATATCCGACCAGCTTCTCGATTTTGCTTCTTTAGTGCACAGAGAAAACATCTTTCGCTTATAGCCCGTATCCAAGTTTCCTATTAAATGGAGGCCCTTGGTTTCAACTACATAAACATGTTCGTAGTCGTTCTTATCTTCGGAAGATGCAGCGGTAAAAATGAAATCGGGATAGATTTTATGCTTCCGCCAGCCCTGTATGGCGTAGTCCTGTCTGGATCGATTCCGATACCAGAAAAAAAGTCTTTTCTGCCCTTCAAGGTACCACGCCACAGCCTTTTCGGTTTCATTAAATTCATCTTCGGGAACGAATTCAAAAAGGCTCAATTGAAGTTGTTGGCCATCTTTGCGATTTAATGTCTTCGCCGTAGGCTTGACTTTGATTGATTTTGGAAAGGTAAAATCAATATTTTCCCCTATCACCAGGAATCTCATTTGATCTGAACCAAGCATCTCGTTAAAGATGTTCTCAGACAATCGGTCTTTTTCTCTCTCAAGCTGCTTGCGCAATTCTTCGATGATAAAAACAAAATTAGCAGCAACCATCTTGTAATCATATTTTCGTTTCAGACGGGCAAGAACATCTTGCGCCAATCCGTGTGCCATCCAAGGATTTGGAACAATATCACAGATCTGACGGGTCATAAATACCGGATCGACCCGAATGCCGCCCTCCTTCAGTTGTATTGACCCTCTCTCTTCGATTACTTTCTTGATGTCATCTGAAAGCGTCGCAATATGCTCCATGTCCTTTTCCTCAGACATTGATAGAGCAAGCGAATAAACTGAATCAAGATCTATGCTATCCCATGGTATCCTTGCCGCAATGTCCATTTCATAATTGACGGGTTTCCATGTCCTGTTATGCCGTACCATAAAGACCGGCAACAAGGTTCTGTTTGCTGCCTTTTTGAAGCGGTCCCGGATCCTTAGAATTCGTTCAGGCTGTTCTCTATCCCCTCCGGGTTCATCTGATTCCGAGACAACTTGACCTTGCAAATCGCCCAGTCCTTCACGGCTGAAACCATCTCTTATACTTGCCAGCAGTTTATTGGCGTTCTGCTTAAAACAAAAAACGTAGCTCTCATCAAGTTCTCTGACTTTGGTTTTGCGCGCTCCTGGCTGGCGGAGAATGCGTCCTACCAGTTGCGTCAGGGCATTCTTTGAAGCAGGATTTGTCAGAACAACCAATACATAAGCAAAGGCACAATCCCAGCCCTCCTGCAGTGCCTGTTTTGTAATGATATAACGAATTTTACAATCCCGCCCCATTAACCCGCCGATGTCATCAATCTCTTTAAGCTCATCCTTTTCGCTTGTCTTAACGGCCACTTCTTCAGCAGGAATCCCTATTGTCTTGATGAGTTGTTCTCGAACATCTTCAGAATGGATAAAGCGAGTTCCCCTCTGTTCTTTTCCCGTCCTCTCAACCTGAATCAGACAGATGGGTCGGATATTGACG
>JAHJQU010000128.1 GCA_018819005.1 Pseudomonadota bacterium
ACGGCAAAGTAAAAAGCTCATTATGCAAGGCGCGCGAATCTTGAGGAATGAAGCGTACATATTGGTACGCTGCAATGACGAAAGATGAAGCGCAACACAGCAGAATGACTTTTTACGAAGCCGTCATATTCGGGCGAGGGCGAAATCCGTCTGAACTTCTCCAAGAATTACATGCCTCTTGAATACCTGCCGCATCCTGTTTGAATCCATTTTCTGGTAAACCACCGGTTTTTCCCCTTCCGTTTCCACAGTAACATTAGGCTCGCTGCTGCACATGCCCATGCATCCTGAAGCGACTACCCTTATATCCTGGCGGTCTGCCTGGGCCATCTCTTCCATAAGTGTATTCATGACTTCACGGGCTCCTGCGGCTATTCCGCATGTTCCCATGTGAACGGTAATTTTTATGGAGGCGGTGCCGGTTCTTAATGATGTTTCTTTCGAGGTTTTTTCCTTGATTCTTTTGAGGTCTTCAATGGACATTTTTGCCATTTTTTAATCTCCCCTTCGCTCTATATCGGTATTATGAAAGAAAACGTAACTTCCGCAAAAAAACCTTCAGACTTCAGTCTATCAGCCTCTGTCGGTTGCGAGTTTTCTCAGTTCCTCCTCTATCTGTTTCTTCAGGTGAAACAACAGAGCAGGATCCGCCAGGGATTCTTCAAGCTCCGCTCTTAATTCCCTCGTGTCAATTGCGAATCTGTTTCCATCAATAACATGATCATAAACAAAGTCAATATCAGGATTTCCGGCTATTAACATTGTTATTGTCCCGGCAATGTCTCCAATGGGAGCGCGGTCTATATGATCGTATCTGAAAGTGGCGGTAACGGAAGTTCCCCGCCCGGGTTCAGATTCAACGGAAAAGTCACCGTCACATCTTTTTGCCGCTTCCTTCAGGAGGGAAAGCCCCAGTCCCACCCGCCTTGTTGTTCTTGAAGTAACAAACGGGTCAGTGACTTTACGGAGCATATCTGGAGGTATTCCTTTTCCATTATCCTTTATTACAACCTTAAGCCGGTTTTCAATCCGTTCCTCATCAATAAGAATATGAATGCATCCCGCACCCGCGGTTATTCCGTTTTCAGCCACATCCATTATATGAAGCGATATTTCCCTCAAATCAGACCTCTGTTCGCCTATCATTTTTCTCCGTCAATGCCAGACGGATCTCATCTATTGTGGGTTCGGCTATGAAAAATTTGGTTATGGCCTTTCCGATGTCGTCCGGGAAATGGGCATCCGAGGATGTGATAAACGGAAACCTTTTTATATCCGGCATCTGTTTCATCGCTTCGGAAGGCTTAATCCGCCACGAGATCTCGACACCGTCGAGGGGAAGGTCAGGGGGTATGAATCCAAGCTGACTTATAATTCCGAATACCGGCCTGTCCACATGCGAAGCAATGCAAAGACCGTTAAGAGTGTGTATTTTATCGACTATTTCGCTGAGCTTAAGGGTCGTTGCCCCTATCAGGAGTCTTTGATTTTCTCCGGATACTACATCGTTTTCGTCCGCGACAATCTGATATCCGAACGTAGCGGAGCTGTTTTTTCCGGACAGATTGTCGTATATATACTCCTGCATCAAGAGAGTCTGTTTAATCGTTTCAAAAACCGATAAAATATGAACCTCCTCTTTTGAGCATATCTCCATTCCCGGGATAACTCGAATACTCTTTCCATCTCCAGCTTTTATCACGGCCTCAACATTTTCAGCCGAGTTGTGGTCGCATATTCCGATAATATCGAGGTTTTTTCAAGGCTTTTTTTAATAATCTTCTTCGGGCTCATTTCCCAGTCGCCGCACGGGGAAAGGCAGGTATGGATATGCATGTCGGCTTTGAATAATTTCAAATGGGCACCATATTCGGCTTCGTCGTCTGAATTTCGACTTTTTACGGGTACATCTTATTTAATGCCGGCAGAGTATATGTCTCCAGCCAGGGTATAGCCCGAACCGGGCCAGAGAAGCAGGGGTATGCCTTCATTTCCGGCTTTGTCTATGGTTTCGGTATCGGGCGTATGTCCGCCTGTTATTACTATGCATGCCATTTCGCGGAGAACCGCAACCGCAATTATGTTCTGATGGCTTTGTATTGTCAGCCAAACACAGCTTTCAGGAGCATTCGCCATTACGTCACTTAAGAGATCTCCGCAGTATCCCGATTTTACCAAACGATCAAGGCCTTTTTCTCCTGTTGCTGTCTGAAGTCCGAATTTCTCGACCAGATCCTTTACCGTCACTTTACACCAACCCTTCCAGGACATCCGACTTGTCCTGATAATTCAAGTATCATTTATGTTCAGAAATTTTATCAATCTCGCGTTTACGGAGCATAATACAGTCATTCAATACGGCCTTGCCCATTACAACATCTTCCGCAAATGTCCTGCAATCGGGAGCTCCGCAGGCAGCGCAGTCTTTTCCCTGTATCTGTTTCAGTATTTTTTCAATCTCTTTCAGGAGTTCTATCGATATGTGTTCCTTGTAA
>JAHJQU010000129.1 GCA_018819005.1 Pseudomonadota bacterium
AATCAAACAGTTATTTCTGTCTGGGATGACATTCCACGCAACCAGTTGGCCCCGGGTTTTGCAAATTTGATTTTAATACTTTTTTTGATGATTCAAGTTCGGCATTTTTTTCTTTATTTGCTTTATGGCACCCTATGCACTGGTTATGATAAGCATTCTTGAAATATCTATATGCCGTATCAGGTTTTACCTTTTTCCCCTCTGCCCGGGGATTGCTTGAAAGATCATGGCAGTTTGATGTCCCGCAGGAAAGGTTTTCGGTGTTTCCCTCCCACTTATGATGACACTTGCGGCACTCATACATAAAGTGTTTGGAATGGTGAAAATCGACTGGCGCGTTCTTCTGTTCAGCCTGTTCAGGAGCTGAAAGCACAATAACTCCCATCGGAACGCATAACTCCACGTCATTCCCAAAAGATGCCGAAATACCCGCGAAGCACAGCACAACAATAAGGCCCACACCCACAAAAAACATTTTTTTCATTCATCACCTTCGACGCGTTTTAAAATAGTATCAGTATTCAACTTAGTCGGCACAATCCTTTTTTTCCTATAACACAACAAGAAAATTATTATATGTTCCAAAGCTGTTTTTGCAAAGCTGGTTGTTCCTGGGATCATTTTGCCATTGTCCGTCAACTAAAAACCTGTATTCGTATCTTCCGGAATTAAGAAAAACCGTTTTTTTCCAAAGCTCCTTATCGTCTTTTTTCATGGGATGCGTTTTTTCATTCCAATTATTAAAATCACCCATTAAAGCAATATTCCCGGCCCCTTTAACTTCCAGAATGAAAGCAACCCTTCTTTTGCCGGTTTTTCCTTTAATTTTTTCCTTTTCCATATATACCCCCCTTTATAGCTCCGGGTTTTGCGGTGTTAAAAAATTATATTTAACAGAACGATTACCGTTCAGCAAAAACCATAGATAATAATTTATTTTTGACGCTGGTGTTCACAATAAAGTTTTTAGAGCGGCAGGATGGAATAACGGAATACAATTATCCTTTATTATCAATATATAGTAATGATATTTAATGTTTATTAATATTATTGTCAAGGTATTTATTGTTGCTGTTAAAATAATATTATAATTAAGGTATGGGTATATGGTATAAAATAAGTTAAATTATAAATCATTTCGCTTGAAAATTTCGTAATAACAGCTATTTTGACGATACTGAATTTAATATTCTATATTTTACTGGAATTGATAAAAACATATGAATGATTTTCTATCTTTTTTTTCAAGCGTCAGATGGCAGGATGTAGTTGATATTATAATAAACAGCTATATCGTGTTCAGATCTTATATTCTCTTTCGTGGAACCAATGCTTTCCGTGTTCTGATTGGAATAGCTCTTCTCTGGTTCTTCCAAAAACTAGCCTTATCTATGGGACTAATAATAACGAGCTGGGCAATTCAGGGCATAACAGCTGTTGCTGCGCTTATCATTGTTGTAGTTTTTAGAAATGAAATACGTAGCGTTTTACAGGCAAAAAACCTAAAAACGATTATATGGGGCGTTTCACAAAAAACAATCACAACACCAGTTGAAATAATTACGGATACCGTTTTTGAACTATCCCGAAAACATACCGGAGCACTTCTTGTATTTCCGGCAAATGAAGATATAGAGGAATTCGTTCAGGGCGGAATACCCTGGCGAGGAATAGTCTCCAAGGAAATGATAATGAGCATTTTCTGGCATGATAATCCTGTGCATGATGGCGCAGCTATAATACACAGGGACAGGATTACGGATGTTGCCTGCATTCTTCCCCTCTCACACAGTAATGATCTCCCTTCTCATTATGGAACTCGCCACAGAGCCGCTCTCGGACTGGCTGAAGTGTCTGACGCCATGGTGGTTGTCGTCTCCGAAGAACGCGGCACCATTACTGTTGCTAAAGACTCCCGGACATATCCCATAACCAGGAAGGAGGAATTAAAACGGTATTTACAGGAACATATGGGGGATACACCAAAAGGCACAGATCAGCGAAAAGAAAAAATCGAAATATCTGTTGCCGCACTGGTTTCATTCCTGTTCATTGTCGGAGTCTGGTTCAGTTTTTCAAGAGGCATGGAAACTTTGATAAACATTGAAATTCCTGTTGAATATATGAATCGTAATTCGGAAATGGAAATTATAGATACCTCGGTAAATTCTGTAACCCTTAATCTTAGCGGATCAGGCTCGCTTATTAAATCTATCCACCCTGAACAAGTAAAAGTCAAAATAGACCTTGGGAAAGTGACAGGTGGAAAAAACTCTTTTCTGATAACAGACGAAAACGTTTCTCTCCCGCCCGGAATAGTACTAAAAAACGTAAATCCACCCATTGTTGAAGTAACTCTCGGAATACCTGTTGTAAGGGAATTACCCGTACAGGTCGATTGGGCCGGCAAACTACCAAAAAACCTTGTAATTGAAAATGTAAAAATTGAACCAGGGAAAGTCAGGGTAATCGGTGGAAGGCGTATTCTAGATAAAATTTCGAGTATTTATACGGATAAAATTTATCTTGATAATATATATTATTCCGGAACCAAAACTGTCAGGCTCGCGCTCAGTCCACCTTCCCTTAGAATCGCACCGGAATCAAGCGACACGGTTACTGTCGAATATGTTGTGAAAAAAAAGTAGGATAAA
>JAHJQU010000130.1 GCA_018819005.1 Pseudomonadota bacterium
CCAAGTGGTCCCGCTTTGCCCGCCGGCAGTCTGTTCGTTTGCGCGTTTCTTATAACACGCGGCATCTGGGGGTGTTTCATGAAGAAACTACACTTCCCATTGTTAAAGAACGCGGACAATGGAAAATCCCATGGCAATGGGACATTCTTATGAAAGGACTTGAACACGACAGCAGGTTATATACTAATGTTGAGGAAGCGCGGCGCGGCTCTATCGTCGCAAGTGACAAAACCAGGCTGGCTGAAGACTTCCCGAGCTTGATGGTATCTGTGATACCGGGAGCTATCGCTCAATCGCAGGAAGAAGAAATGTTTAAAACTCTAGGGACCCTCTGGGGAGGAAAGCCGGCGGTGGTGGCGCTGCATCAGAGGGTAGCAGGCAATACGCTTCCTGATTCACCGGTGCCGCTCGGTGTTGTGACGCGACCATTGGAAGAAAAAGAAATCAGTCAGCTTCTTGCATATCCGGCAATTTCGCTTACTCCCCACCTGGGCCGCCGATACCGACCATCTAACATCGTAACAGTTGGAACCCTGGCCAATGTGAACTATTTTGAGTGCTGTTCGCTTCTTTATTCAGCAACCAATTATAAAGGTGACTCCGGCATAGAAAAGGAAAAAAACGATATTCTTGCGGGGGTAAACGGCGGACAACTCGTCATCAAAGACTCAAGCGGCAACATCATCCGGACGATTCTCCAAGTCTTCAAGCGCGACGGGGAGGATGTTCAATTATAGCGTTTGTAAAGCAAAGGCGGAGGCGAGAGGATTTGAACCTCTGTGGGCCTTTCGACCCGCTCGGTTTTCGAGACCGGCCAAATAAACCGCTCTTGCACGCCTCCTACAACTGCCCTCCGCAACTTACCTCAAGTCTTTCCAGTGCTATTCGTACACGATTTGAGGAGCGTTTGCCGAATGGCATTGTCATTTCTAAGCGCACTTCGTTTGCAAAGAAATGTCAATGCGCTCCCGGACAGAATTGAACTGTCATCAGAGCTTCCGCAAAGCCCTATTCTATCCGTTGAACTACGGGAGCAAAACACTCTTATTTTACTACGGATCGCAGTTTGAAGCTACTTAGGAAGATTTCTCCAGGGGGATTTTTTTGGTAAGCCAAGAGGCAGCGTTGTCTACCCACGACTTTTCCGGCTGCTCCCTGAAGGGAATGTGTTTTGCTATAAGCCCGCGCACCTCCGAGCGCTTCTGATCTCCCAAAAGGATGATGATTCTGGTCCCGAATATCGGCCGAAGAATGAGGATGATCTGACCCCACTGCTCCTCAAACCAAAAATCGGCGAGGGTCTCCCACCGGTAGAAGTGTCCGGCGCTCTCCACCCCAAGGTTTGTAATTTTGTGCTTAATTTCCTCCGGCGGGACCGTGGAAAGCACGTATACCAAAAACACAACAGAGAGAACTGCCGCAACCAGCACGAACTCCCGCGCGAAAACAAGAATCACCGTAAGGAGAAGTACTATGGCGCCGATATTGGTAAAGTACTCGCGGTCCCGCTTTTTGAATAACCGGGAGGGGGATGACCAAGCCAGAAGCACCTCCTGCAGGACTTCTTTTGTATCTTCGGCAGGTGTATTGTCCATAGAATTAGTATATATCAAAAAAGAATTTCTATCGACCCTCAATGCAATTATTAACCGACTTTTGATTACCTATACACAGCATGTTACACCTATTATCTTCGATATCGCTTCTCCAACACTGTAATTTGAATTTTATCCCATACAAATTTTTGAGAGTGCGGTGTGCGTTTGAAAAAATTTTTATCTGCCTCTGGAGGACAAACTGATTTTTCAAATTCATAACAGATAGGCGGAACCCTGCCCGCCGGCAGGCGGGTCGCCCCCCGAAATTCCCCCGATTACCGGGAATTTGATACTGACCGTTTTACCTTGAAACCCGCCTATTCATTCGATTCATCCACTTTAGTTAGCCCTGGATCAATCACTTCGGCAAGTAGCTTTCCCACCTGGGGAAAAATTTCGAAGGTAATCCTATCTCTTTCACCTACCTCATACAAATCTTTTGCTTTGCCTAGTAAAACTGCTGCTTCCCTAGCCGGTTGTCTGTAAGGATTGACTCGAATAAATCTATCAAGCTGATGCTCCATTGTGCCCAAAAGCCCTTTCACCACACCTATTTGAGATTTCGGTACGGTATCAAAAGGTCTGGTGAAAGCAATCGTTGCAGGCATGGCCGCGGGAGCTAAACGATCGATTATTTCCTGAAAGATAGTGGTGGAAAAATTATCCTCCAGAACTAGGGCTTCTCTACCTCTTAAGAATTTCGACTCTACTTCGGTGGCTAGATTTCGCCCATACTCAACAGCATGTCTTACTGCCGCCTGAAGAGCACCAAGTTTTATTAGTTTATTCCATCTGCCCAGTGAATCCTTCTCGGATCTAAGTGTCCACTTTACAATTTTGGCTTTTTCTCGATTAATCAGATTTTCAGGATCAAGTTTTACACCAGCGAGAACGGCATAGGTTTCATTTTTAGCTTCAGCAAATTGTACTTCTGACACATCATAAAAAGGCATATCGGCAAAAAAATCAAGAAGGTGTAAAGCTCTCTGCCTTAATGCATTGATCTGTCCTATTTCTCTTCCTCGAACATTATCAATTATATGGTTGAAGGCATCGATAGCGGTTTCTATATTATCTGTATGATGAACCGTACCTCTTTTCCATTCAGTATAATGGGTGAATGGTGCGAAAATATTAGCTTGAGGTGGAAGAAGACGGAGGAGAGTAAGTTCTGGGGGTATATTTTCCTGTTTTTTTATATCTCCCCAAATCACATAGTAAATAGTGCCATCTTCTGTATGATAATATGTCTCCGATCCCAAAATGGACCGCACTTTTTTTTCACGAATCATTCGCCACCGGTCTTGCTGTTCTTCTGAAGTAGCTCTAAACAATACTACTTTTCGATCTGGTGTGCCTCTACTACCTAGTTCCGCTGGTGCTGCCATAAGGATATATCCTCTTAGGGTTTAACTGCTGTAAATTTAATACTGACCACTTTGCCTTGAACAGCTTCAATATCTTCTGGATCAGGCGCAGGAACAAATTCTGTTCCGGGGCAAGTGGACATACCGAATAATTCCTCAGAAGTAAGAAAGTGACGCTTCACGATCTTGATTTGGCCAAAACCAGCTCGCCCTACTATCTCAAGATAATCTTTTTCAGCAATAGCTCCTCCTACCACCCCAGCCCAGGTTGACTGAAAACGTCCTTGTATCGCAGGGTCTATCTTTTCTGAAAAAACCATATCGGAAATAGCCAGTCTGCCACCAGGTTTTAAAACCCGAAAGGCTTCCCTATAAACAGCCTCTTTGTTTGGGGTCAGGATGATAACACAATTGGACATGACTACATCAGCGAAACTATCAGGAAGCTTAAGGTTTTCAATATCGCCAACCTGCTCTTCAATCCTTTCAGCTGGAAGACCAACCTCAGTTTCTGACTGCCTTTCTTTCTCGATCATCTGAGGGGTGAGATCTACCCCAATTACTCTTCCTTTAGGGCCGACTTTACGAGCGGCTAAAGCTAGATCTATACCGGCTCCGCAGCCAAAATCAATGACTACTTCCCCGGATTTAAGATTAGCAAAACTAACTGGGTTACCACAACCTAAAGCAAGATTAAGAGCAGTTTTTGGAATCAAAGAAAGTTCTTCTTCGCTATAAAGCTCTTTAACTTGTTTCCTTCTAATCGGGCAGGGATTTCCCAAAAGAGCATATTTTTCAGCGAAATTCCCGTAACGACTGGCAACAAGATTTTTGATTTCTTCATTAGTCATCGGTTGTTCTTTTACCTCTACCTTAAAAGTTTGCTCCGCCCACAAAAGTTTACCAAATCCTACAAGTATGGCGCTCTGGCAGTAAGCTTCCGCATCTTTAATCGCCAAACCATGGCCAAGCGACCAATCACAGCATCTTTGATAAACCTCAGCCGCTTCTTTTTTGACTAAATTCCAGTGCTCCTCAATGTCTTTTTGAGGTAGGCTGTATTTCTGGGCCAATTTCTCAAATTCGCTCTCAAATTTTTTCATCAGGACTTGGAGTTCTCCTTCCTCGCCTTCTTCCCTAACTTTTGCCTTAAAACCCGCCTCTTCAACTATTTTAATTAGCTGCTCATCAGTCACCTTGCCAGCCTCTATCTCAATCTCAGCTATGC
>JAHJQU010000131.1 GCA_018819005.1 Pseudomonadota bacterium
TGTTGCAAGATGGACGGCTTTCATGCCTGAAGGGCAGGCCATGTTTATTGTGTTTGTTGAAATCTCTACAGGTATGCCTGCGCGGACGCTTGCGGTACGTGACGGGTTGGGGCCGTTTCCAGCCTGGCGGCATGAGCCGTATATTACTTCTGAAACATCCTTCCCGGTTATGCCGGCTCTTCGGAGAGCCTCTTTTATTGCTGTTGCGCCAAGATCAAATGAAGGGACATCTTTAAGGGTTCCTCCGAAACGTCCCATCGGAGTCCTTACTGCACCTATTACCACGATATCAGAAAGTTTGAGCGACATATATTATTTCCTTTGCCTGTTTAAATGTACTGACCTCCATCTACCTTTATAACTTCACCTGTGATATGCCTTGCCTTGTTTGATGATAAAAAAACTATCAAATTTGCAACATCTTCCGGCAGGCCGACTCGCTTTAAAACAATCTCATTCATCGCCATATCAATTATTTTATCTCGGGCTTCCGAATCCTTCAGCATTGATGTTTCAATCAGGCCCGGCGCAACTGCATTAACGTTTACGCCGAAAGCGCCAAGTTCCTTGGCTACAGCTTTTGTGTACCCGATTATTCCGGCTTTTGAAGCGGAATAATTGGTTTGGCCAAATTTTCCCCGCATCCCGTTTATGGAGGTGACGTTTATTATTTTGCCGTACTTCTGGTCTTTGAATAACGGGGCTGTGTGGCGAGTGAAATTGAAATAACCCTTGAGATTGACCTCTATTACTTTGTCCCACTGTTCCTCGGTCATTTTCCATGACACGCTGTCCCAGTTCATCCCAGCATTGTTGACAAGTATGTCAATCCTTCCAAACTCCTTTAATGCTGTTTGTACAACTTTCTCAACCTCTGAGAATGAGGCGATGTTGCATTGGAGAGGAAGTGCCTTTCGTCCCATTTTACGGATTTCATCGGCAAGCCTTAAAGCCTCTTCTTCATGCTTTCGGTAAAGAAGACAAACATTTGCGCCTTCTTTTGCAAATTCGATGGAAGTTGCGGCCCCGATCCCTTGAGAGCCTCCCGTGACAATCGCATTTCTACCCTGAAGAAGCATGTTACCCCCTTTTTATTAGCTGGTTTAAAAAACAACTGAGGCCATAACCCGGTATCAAAAACTTAACCGGCAGTCCGCCTCAAGATATTTGACCGAAACAGCGAGCGAATTTCCCCTGTTTGCTGCGGGGAGCTTCAACAATATCCGACTAAAACAAATTAAAGCTATTACAATAAGTTGTATGAGGTTGAATTTAAAAACATTAATAAAGATCATTAAGGAAATTAGTTAGTATTAAGCTATATTAAAGCTACAATGTTTAGTCAAGAGATAAATTATCATATTCCGTTTGTATGCACTTTCTGTATCGCATCATCTCATAATCGACTCTGCTTCTTTGGACGGGCATTTACTCTTGTGCTAAAAGGCCTCTATATAATAAGGATATGCAACATTTACATTAATCCTTTAACGTATTTTTTTCTTGACTTTTTTACCGACAGAAACTAACAATCACATTGTAGTTAGAATATAGCTTATGTAAAATTAATGATTGCCTGTTATTGAAGTGCTCTTGGAATCCCATCAAGTTGATATTATCGATTAAGATTTTCAAAATGTTTAAGGAGGAACAAAATGGCAGCTATACCTGATAAAATATTGACCTGGCAGATGGTTCAACCTACTTCCCGGAACAAGGAAACGGGACAGGTCATACCGGGAAAGATTGAAAAAACGGAAATTCCGGTGCCTGAATTGAAGACAGGTGAGGTTTTGGTTGAAGTAGCTGGATGCGGAGTGTGCCACACAGACCTCGGTTATTTTTACGACGGTGTTCCCACGGTATGCAAACCTCCTATCACTCTCGGGCATGAAATATCCGGTGCGGTTGTGTCCGGTGATACCGCCTGGATAGGTAAGGAAGTGATTGTTCCGGCCGTCATGCCATGCCGGCAATGCTTTTTATGCAAAACCCGCCGTGGAAACCGCTGTCTGAACCAGAAGATGCCGGGAAACAGCGTTGGGATATATGGCGGTTTTTCGAGCCACATTCCTGTTCCAAGCATCGATCTTTGTGAAGTCAAAAACCGGGGCGACATTCCTCTTGCACATCTTGCTGTTGTGGCCGATGCTGCCACAACACCTTATCAGGCAGCCAAACGGTCTGATCTCCAGCCGGGCGACAATGTGGTGGTTATAGGGATTGCCGGCGGGGTTGGGCAGTACATGGGCCAGATAGCCAAGGCTCTCGGGGCAAAAACCGTTATCGGAATTGATATTAATCAGGAAAAGCTCGACCGTTCGCTTAAATACGGCGCTGATTTTTGCATCAATGCAACCGGCAAAGACGCAAAGGCTGTTTCGAACGAGTTCAGAGGTTACTGCAAGAAGAACGGGCTGGAGAACTTCGGCTGGAAGATATTCGAGGTTACCGGAACAAAAAGCGGACAGGAAACGGGACTGGCGCTGCTCGGTTTTATTGGAAAGCTTATCGTCATCGGATTCGGTCTGGCGAAGCTTGAATATTCGATCAGCCGCCTTATGGCTTTTGACGCGGAAATTATGGGGACATGGGGATGCCTGCCCGAATATTATCCGGTTGTACTCGATATGGTTCTTAAAAAACGGATAAATATTGAAGCATTTGTTCAGACTAGACCAATGAGTACAATCGCCGCAACTTTTGAGGAGGCACACAAGGCATCTCCTGATAAACGGATCGTTCTGACGCCCGATTTTTAGCAGCATATTTAAGACTTCAAACAAGCTGATGTTTTTTAAAAAATAATAAGATTTATTTCGCAATACAGATAAAGACAAACAGTCTTATAATAAAGGAGAATAATTATGGCCTTAGAATGGATGCCCAGAGAAAATGAACCCAAAGACCATTCCCTTCATACCGATGGTCACTGGGGCACGGAAGCTCCCTGCGTTGTTTATGAAAAACGCCCCCTGACAGGCCCGGATGGAAAAGTAGTTGATAAACTGTTCGTGTCATGGATTCGTCTGAACAATCCAAACCAGTATAATTCCTACACAACGGAAATGGTAAAGGGCGTAATCGCCGGTTTTGAAAATGCTTCGCTTGACAGAAGCGTTGTGGCCGTCGTCTTCACCGGCACTGGTCCTTTCGCTTTCTGTACCGGAGGAAACACCAAGGAATACAGTGAGTTCTACAGCTTAAGATGCGATGAATACGGCCAGTATATGGAACTCTTTAATCATATGGTAGATTCGATTCTGGCCTGCAAAAAACCGGTTATATGCCGGGTTAACGGCATGCGTGTTGCAGGTGGCCAGGAAATCGGAATGGCCTGTGATTTGGCCATCTCCTCGGATCTGGCCATCTACGGACAGGCCGGCCCAAAACACGGCTCGGCCCCTGTGGGCGGTGCCTCCGATTTTCTGCCATGGTATCTTTCCATGGAAGACGCTATGTGGAACTGCATCTCCTGTGAAATGTGGTCGGCCTATAAGATGAAGGCAAAAAACCTTATCAGCAAGTGCGTGCCCGTCCTGAAAATAGACGATAAATGGGTGCGAAATCCGATGATTGTCACCGACAAGTATATTGAAGATGGTGAGATAGTCTATGGCGAATACAAGAAAGGGGATGCCCTGAAAGAGGCACGGGAATTAGTAAAAGTACATCAGCCCAATGCCGACTTTGAGCTGCTTGACAAGGAAATAAACAAAATAACATGGACATTTGCCAACCTTTTCCCCGGATGTCTTATCGAGTCCATCGACAGTATCCGTCAGAAGAAAAAATTCTTCTGGGATACGATGAAAAACTCCCACCGGCATTGGCTGGCTGCCAACATGGGCGGTGAAGCGTTCCTTGGATTCGGCGCTTTCAACACGAAAAAGATCACCGGCCAGGACACGGTTGACTTTATCAAATTCCGTCAGAATATAGCGGACATGAAGACCTGGGATATGGATATGTTCGCGGAAGTAATGGGGAAACCCAAAAAATAATCTGCACTGTATCTGTTACCATAAACGAATCAGGCAGGGCGTTTAAAACGTCCTGCCTGATTTGCATTAAGATTTGACTTACTCCCTTCATACCCGGCGCATCAACTTTTCCATTTCCAGGCTGTCATTAATAATTTACCAGAAATTCTTTTATCTCGAAGGATCGGTCCAAGCTTATATCCCCAAGACCCCCTGGGAACGGTCGCTATCAGCTTACAGGAACATATCATTGTCGCCACGGACGGCTTTTTCAGCTATCGACAAACGGGTCAACTCGGGGCTTGCGCATAACAACAAAAAATGATAAGTAATTTAGTATAATGTTTTAGAAGAAGGGAGGTAAAGGCTCATGAAAACGCTATCGATCACAGTGCCGGACCATCTTGCTGAGCGCATAAATGATTATGTCCGGTCAGGGTTTTTTATGTCAGAACCGGATGTCGTCCTTGCGGCCGTGTCGGAATTTGTCCGGCGCAACCGGGTTGACTTGATGGAGCGATTTGCACGCGAAGACATCACATGGGCCAAGAATGAGGCTCATGCAGCCAAATGAGAAGCATCGTCTGTGACGCCGGACCGATCATCCATCTTTACGAGGCTCGTTGCCTGCAGTTGCTAAGGCAAACGGGCAATCTTTACCTTCCCCAGCGCGTTTTCAACGAAGTTCAAACCACCATTCAAATGAAAGAGCCCTGGCCTGAGTGGCTCCAGGTTATAAGTCTGTCCCTTCATGAGCAGAAGGAA
>JAHJQU010000132.1 GCA_018819005.1 Pseudomonadota bacterium
CCCGTTTTTAACAACAACCGCACCTACCATCGGGTTAGGCGAAGTAAATCCCCTGCCTTTTTCGGCAAGGTCGAGTGCCATTTTCATGAAGAATGTGTCATCCATATTTATTAACCAGCCACTATTATTGATGCTCTCTTAAAAATTCATATTTTAGACGGCAAAGTAAAAAGCTCATTATGCAAGGCGCACGAATCTTGAGGAATGAAGCGTACTTTCTGGTACGCTGCAATGACGAAAGATGAAGTGCAACACAGCAGAATGACTTTTTATGAAGCCGTCATTATTTGCTTAAAAGTTTCTTCAGCTCTGAAACAAAATCATTCACATCTTTGAATTCTCTGTAAACAGATGCAAATCTGACATATGCCACATCATCAATTTCGTGGAGCTTTGCCATTATCTTTTCGCCAATTACGTGTGCCGGTATCTCTTTCTCCCCTGTTTCTCTGAGGTCGCGCTCAAGTTCATCAAGAAAATCTTCAATAACATTCATGCTTATATTCCGTTTTTCGCATGCTTTCTGAATTCCTGAACGCACCTTGTCTTTTGAAAAGACTTCCCTCCGGCCGTCCTTTTTTATAATCATAACGGGAATCTCTTCAATCTGTTCGTATGTCGTGAACCGTCTGTCGCATCCTATACATTCCCTGCGTCTGCGAATTACGTTCCCATCTTTGCTCAATCTTGAATCAATGACCTTGTTGTCAACTTCTCCGCAAAAAGGGCACTTCATAATGAGCCTCCTTGTCAGACTTTATCTTGTCCATCAATTTTGATTACTTCTATGCCTGCTTCCTCAAGCATCCCGGATGAAATACCGTCTTCATATCCATCCAGATAATATATTTTTATTATGCCGGCATTTATTATCATCTTGGCACAAATTGAACATGGAAGATTCGTGCAATATAAAGAGGCTCCACGTATGGAAACCCCGTGAAAAGCAGCCTGAATAATAGCATTCTGCTCAGCATGAATTCCTCTGCAGAGCTCATGTCTTTCACCTGAAGCCACATTCAATTTTTCGCGAAGACAGCCTATTTCAAGACAATGCTTTAACCCCGAAGGAGCCCCGTTGTAGCCAGTTGAAAGGATCCTCTTGTCTTTGACTATTGAAGCGCCTACAGAGCGCCTGAGACATGTAGATCTTTTTGCAACAAGGGCGGTGATATCCATAAAATATGTATCCCATGATGGGCGGCCGCATTTATCTGACATCTGTTTTACAAAATCCTTTCACCAATACCTTTTCGGCATCCACCAGTTCAAAAGCCAGGGGTTTCGCATGATCACACTCGGCTACAGCCTATAGCCTATCCACCTATGCAATTAAAATTATTGTACATCGGAAAAGCTTCACAAAGATTGCGAACCTTATCTCTTGTCCTGTTAATTGCGGCATCATCGTTATGGTTTTTCAGAACATCGATAATGAGTCCCGCAACTATTTCCATTTCAGGTTCCTTCATGCCTCTTGTTGTAAGAAAAGGTGTCCCTATTCTAATTCCGCTTGTAACATGCGGTTTCAAAGTTTCGAAGGGTATGGAATTCTTATTAACAGTTATCCCTGCCCGACCAAGAACATTTTCAGCATCTTTTCCTGTGATATTTAAATTTCTTAAGTCGGCAAGTATCATGTGATTATCAGTACCGCCGGATACAAGATTGATACCGGCTTTCATCAAATGCCCGGCAAGTAGTTTTGCATTTTTGACCGTGCTAATCTGGTATGACCTGAAGGATTCAGATAATGCTTCCTTGAAACATACAGCTTTGGCAGCAATTACATGCATCAGGGGACCGCCCTGAATTCCCGGAAAAATCTCCTTGTTTAATTTCTCCCCAAATTGTGCTCTCGCAAGAATAAGGCCTCCCCTTGGACCCCTTAATGTTTTATGAGTCGTGGATGTTACAATATCTGCAAAAGGAATCGGTGACGGGTGTACACCGCCTGCAACAAGGCCTGCTATATGCGCCATATCAACCATCAAATATGCACCAACCGATCCGGCAATCCTTGCAAAGGCTTCAAAATCGATTGTTCTTGGATAGGCGCTTGCTCCGGCTACAATAAGTTTGGGCTTATGCTTTTCGGCTTTTTCCGCAAGTACATTATAGTCAATAACCCCGGTATCTTTGTTGACTCCGTAGTGAATAAAATTGAAAAATCTTCCCGAAAAGCTGGCCGGGCTTCCATGGGTCAGATGGCCACCGTGGGAAAGATTCATCCCAAGTATCGTATCTCCGGGATGCAGCAATGCGAAATATACGGCCATGTTGGCCTGAGATCCTGAATGGGGCTGCACATTTGCATATGAAGCTCCGAACAGTTTTTTCACCCTTTCAATCGCCAGCTTTTCAGCCACATCGACATATTCACAACCTCCGTAATACCGCTTATCCGGATATCCTTCGGCATATTTATTTGTCAGCACACTACCCTGAGCTTCCATTACAGCCGGGCTGGTTATGTTCTCTGATGCTATCAGCTCCAATGTGTTTTTCTGTCTTTCAAATTCACATGCAATTATTTTTGCTATTTCAGGATCTGTATTCTCTATGTGTTTCAGGTTCAAATCTCACTTCCCTTTATATTAATATTTTTTGTTGCGACGCCGCTATGATTTGAAACAAAAATTAAACCCGGATCACAACATCATGTGATCCTCTGCAATTTAAACAACCTTACCTATAGAATTGAATTTATCTATTCTGAGTTGATGACGACCTGCCTCAAATGATGTTTCAAGCCAGGCTTTTAATATTTCAATAGCAAGGACATCTCCGATTACACGCCCTCCCATTACAAGCACATTGGAATTGTTATGGCGCCGGCTCATGATTGCCGAAAAAAGATCGTTGCAAAGAGCCGCTCTGACATTCGAAAACCTGTTGGCAACCATAGACATGCCGATTCCTGTACCGCAAAGCAATATTCCGCGGTTAAATTTTCCGGCAGAAACCAGAGAAGCAACCTTGATTCCATAATCCGGATAATCAACCGAATTTTCATTTTTAGCTCCGGCATCTTCAACTTCATAACCGTTTTCAAGGAGATACATCCTTATTTTCTCCTTGAGATTATAAGCTGCATGATCACTTCCGATAACAATTGGCGATTTATCCATCTGCTAATCCTTGATGCTCAAGTAAAAAATTCAATAATTATAAATGACATGTGAAATTACATGTATCTTTTAATAACCGCAAGAAAAAAAATAAGCTTATGATGTAAAGAGTTTAAGGGGAAAAGCAGGATATTAACAGGTAAAAAGAGGAATTTCCCTGCCCTTTTGAAAAAGGGCAGGGGATGAGAACAACATCAGTGAGAGTTTATGAAATCAATCGCATTTTTTACCGTAA
>JAHJQU010000133.1 GCA_018819005.1 Pseudomonadota bacterium
AATATCTTACATTAAAAGAATTCAGGAAGATTTGAAACTATACAGATTTCCTGTAAGATGGGTTCGGCCTGAAAAAATGCATCTTACCATAAAGTTTTTCGGGGAGATTACGGAGTCTGATATAAAAAACATTGGGGCTGTAATGAACAATTGCGCAGGCAGTTATGCGCCTTTGTCTCTTTCAGCCAAAGGAGTTGGAGTTTTTCCAAGTATAACGCGTCCCAGGATAATATGGGCAGGTATTTCCGGCGAAGCATCTTTGCTTTTTGCTCTCCGGAATGATCTTGAAAACAGATTTGGGGAAATAGGTTTTAAAAGGGAAGACCGGCCGTTTAAGGGACATCTGACAATGGGGCGCTTCAGAGAAAGGGCGGATAGCGGGAAGCTGATTGAGGCTTTAAGAAAAGTTCAGAGTTTTGAATCGGAAATATTTGTTGCCGGGAAGATCTATTTATATAAAAGCGACCTCAGGCCGGAAGGGCCGGTGTACACCGAGCTTTTTAGCGCTCCTTTCAACAGGGATAAAAAAATCGGATCATCTCCAACAAGATTGGTGATTCAATGAGGATTCAAGGGGTCAAGGATTCCAGGGTCCAAGTGAAGTAATTAGGATATTCAAAGAAGAAAGCTTTTGGTGGGGCATTATATATAAAAAGGGCTTTTATGAATATTTTTTAGAGTATGAAAGAAGATGATAGGATTTGTATCGCGATAATAAAATCATTAAAAAATAAACACTTGAATCCTTGAACCCCGGAATCCTGGGACCCTGTTTATATACATAAGAAGGAGGGAAATATGAGTAATTCAGTCGATAAGGAAAAAGCGGTTGAGACTGCAATAGGTCAGATAGAACGTCAGTTTGGCAAGGGGGCGATAATGAAGCTTGGGAGCAGGCTGGTTATCGATGTTCCGGTAATACCCACCGGATCACTTGCTCTGGACAGGGCGCTTGGTGTGGGCGGGATTCCGAGGGGAAGGGTTATAGAAGTTTTCGGGCCTGAATCATCAGGAAAGACGACTCTTACTTTAAATGTCATTGCTGAAGCACAGAATCTTGGGGGGATAGCGGCTTTTATTGATGCAGAGCACGCTCTTGACACAGTCTATGCAAGGAAAATCGGTGTAAACTGCGATGAGCTTCTTGTGGCTCAACCCGATACAGGGGAACAGGCTCTTGAAATAGCAGATATGCTGGTCAGAAGTGGTGCTATAGATATTGTGGTGATTGATTCCGTTGCCGCTCTTGTTCCAAGGGCTGAAATTGAAGGTGAAATGGGCGATTCCCATATGGGACTTCAGGCAAGGCTCATGTCTCAGGCGATGAGAAAGCTGACAGGAACAATCGGAAAGACAATGACTTCCGTGATTTTTATAAATCAGATAAGAATGAAAATAGGAGTGTTTTTCGGAAATCCTGAGACAACTACAGGAGGAAACGCGCTTAAGTTCTATTCATCTGTAAGACTTGACATACGCAGAAACGCAGCTATCAAAGATGGTCAGGAGGTGGTCGGAAACAGGACCAAAGTACGGGTTGTGAAAAACAAGATGGCTCCTCCGTTCAAGGAAGCCGAATTTGATATAATGTATGGCGAAGGAATATCGAAAATAGGTGATGCAATCGATATGGGTGCGGAAACAGGCATAATTGAGAAAAGCGGGGCATGGTATTCTTATAACGGAGAGAGAATAGGCCAGGGCCGTGAAAATGTGAAAAAGTTTTTAAAGGAAAATCCTGACATTTTTAACAGCCTCTATCCAAAAGTCAGAGAGGCGATGGGCCTCATTCCGGCGAAGGAAGAAAGCAGAGCGGAAAAAAACTAACGAAAACATATACGGAGCTACGAATGACAGGCAGTGAAATTCGCGGGCGGTTTCTTGAATACTTTAAAAAGCACGGTCATCATATAGTCAGAAGTTCATCCCTTGTTCCATCCGATGATCCGACTCTGTTATTTACAAATGCTGGAATGGTGCAGTTTAAGCGCACTTTCCTTGGCGAAGAGTCAAGGAGCTATGTCCGGGCGGTTACTTCCCAGAAATGTGTGCGCGCCGGGGGGAAACATAACGACCTTGAGAATGTCGGTTATACGGCACGACACCATACTTTTTTTGAAATGCTGGGAAACTTTTCTTTCGGCGATTACTTTAAGGAAAAAGCTGTTGAATTTGCATGGGACCTCTTAGTAAACGGTTATGGTCTTCCGGCAGATAAACTGTGGGCTTCAGTTTATCTTGATGATGATGAAGCGCACGGCATCTGGCACAACAATATCGGAATTCCGGAAGATAGGATAGTAAGATTTGGTGAGAAAGACAATTTCTGGTCGATGGGAGATACCGGCCCATGCGGCCCATGTTCCGAAATACTTATTGACAGGGGAGAGAAATATGGCTGCGGCAAGCCGGATTGCAAGGTCGGATGTGATTGTGACAGATATCTCGAAATATGGAACCTCGTCTTCATGCAGTTTAACCGTGATGTTTCCGGAAAAATGACTCCACTTCCCAAGCCCAGCATTGATACAGGGATGGGGCTCGAGCGTATTGTCACAGTGATACAGAATGTAGATACCAACTACGATACCGATCTGATTATTCCGATTATTGAAAAGACCGCGGAGCTTTCCGGAAAGCGGCTCGGAGAATCCGACGCCTCTGATATCGCCATGAAAGTTATTGCCGATCACAGCAGGGCAGCCGCATTTCTTATCTGTGACGGTATTCTCCCGTCAAATGAGGGGAGGGGGTATGTCCTTCGCCGGATAATGCGCAGGGCAATACGTTACGGGCGCAATATTGGCCTTGTAAAGCCTTTCCTCCATGAAACATCCGGTGTTGTCATTAAAACCATGAAAGAAGCCTACCCCGAATTTGACGGAGCTGAAGCATTCATAACAAATGTCATAATGAACGAGGAAATCCGGTTTTCCGAAACTCTTGATAATGGATTAAAGATTTTAAATGATACCCTTTCTGAAATCAAGGCGAAGGGCCAAAACACGGTTCCCGGTGATGTTATATTTAAACTGTATGACACCTTTGGTTTTCCTGTTGATATTGTGAGGGATGTTGTAAGAGATGAAAAACTCTTTCTCGATATGGACGGATTTAATGAAGCCATGGAGGTGCAGAGGGAAAAATCAAGATCTGTTGTTTCTTTTACAGGAATAAGCGAAGCATATAAAAATCTTTCGGCAAAAAGGCTGATACCGGAGTTTGTCGGATATGATAAGCTCTCATGCGATTCGAAGGTTCTCCTTATTGTTGAAAACGGAGAAGAAGTTGCCGAAGCGGAAACCGGCCGGAACATAGAAATTGTTGCCGAAGAGACCCCGTTTTACGGAGAATCGGGGGGGCAGTCCGGAGATGCAGGTCTTATAATGTCAAAAAACCTTGAGATATCTGTGTCCGATACAGTAAAGGATCCGACAGGAATAATAATTCACAGGGGTAAAGTCATTACCGGCACTGTAAGTAAAGGACAAATGGTGACTCTTGCTGTGGACAGCGAAAGACGCAGTGCGATAGCCCGGAACCATACCGCAACACACATATTACATTCTGTTTTAAGACAGGTTCTTGGCGACCATGTTAAACAGGCCGGATCTCTTGTAGCTCATGATAGGCTCCGTTTTGATTTTACACATTTTTCGCAGGTTGATTCCGAATCGCTTGATAAAATAGAAATTCTTGTAAATGAGAGAATCAGGGAAAACGTACCTTTATCCATAGAAGAGATGGAGGCTGACAGGGCTTTCAAATCTGGCGCAACAGCTCTTTTTGAAGAAAAATATGGAGATGTTGTGAGGGTTATTTCTCTTGCCTCTTTCAGCAGGGAACTTTGCGGCGGGACTCATACCGACAGAACCGGGAATATAGGACTTTTTAAGATTACCGGAGAATACAGCGTTGCGTCAGGAGTGAGAAGAATCGAAGCTTTAACCGGAGCCGTTGCGGTAGTTGAGATACAGCAGACAGCAACAATCCTCAATGAAACAGCGCGTCTTGTGAAGGAAAAGCCCGGTGCTTTGCTTCAAAGAGTTGAAAAACTGCTGTCCCAGCAGAAACTTCTCGAAAAAGAGCTTGAAAAGATGAAGTCAAAGGTTGCATCAGCTGCTACCGATGAAATAGATACGGATATTAAGTCGTTAAACGGTACCAGTGTTCTTGTGAAAAAAGTTACTGCAGAGACGCCTTCCGGAATGAGGGATCTTGCCGACAAATTCAGAGATAAGATCAAGTCAGGAATAATTGTCCTGGGAAGCGCTGCAGGATCAAAAGTTCTTCTTATTGTTGTTGTGACGAAAGACCTGACATCGAGATATCATGCCGGAAACATTGTCAAACAGGTTTCCTCCATAGTTGGTGGTGGTGGCGGAGGCAGACCCGATATGGCGCAGGCGGGCGGAAACATACCTGAAAAACTTGATGAGGCCCTTGCAAAGGCCTATGGAGTCATCAGCAGCTCATAGAATAACTTCATCTGTTAGCTCATTAATATCGTCCTTTTTTACAGGAAAATATCCTGATACCTCTTCGCCGCATTTTGATATCGCCCGACATACGGATTTTCCGTATTCTTTTTTCTTAATTCCAGCAGAAAGATCCGAGGCGATTTCCCTCCAGAAATCAGGGGCTATTTTTGCATTTATGCCCCTGTCTCCGAGCATCCATACCCTGTGTTCAAGAAGTGAAATAAAAATGAGAATCCCGGTTTCATCTTTCGTTTTATATAATTCCTTTTCATAAAAAGCCCTGACAGCGCGTTCCCTGACAGTCTCTTCAATGCGTTTACCCGATATGAAAAGAATTTTTATTTCGGGTAGTTTTGATAATATGAATTTAAAAACAAAGTACAGGATAAAAACCATCGGTATATAAGTCCAGATACCGGCATTTTTCGCGGCTTCAATAAAAAAATAATATGGAAAATTCAGATTACCGGATTCCCAGCCTGGTTCAAAGCCGAGGACTGATGATTTTATCAATTCAAATAACAGCGAAAAAAAGCCGGAGAGGATAAAAGCCCCGAAAGTTTCGGCTTCAATGTACGAATCGCTGGAATCAAGAACCATTACTGCTATTTCGCCGGAAGTCGCTGCTTCAGCTTTCTTAATAGAATTTGCAATGTTTTCTTTCTCTTCCGGGCTGAAAAACTCTGATGCCTTAATTTTCATTGATTTATTTCCTTTTTACCAGCTTCCTGATGATCCGCCGCCTCCAAAACCGCCACCCCCGCCCGAAAAACCCCCGCCTGAAAAACCTCCACCTCCGAAACTCCCACCGCCAAAACCCCCGATTCCAGTTCCTCTCGAATAGGCTTTTCCTCCTCCTGCCGTAACGGCGCCGGCAAAAAGACCAAAGAAAAAACCGGCAAGAGCAATAAGACCCAGCAATAGTAAAGAAATGCCCGGAAAGGCAAACAGGGATATTATTGGAAGAAGAGCCGCTCCAGAGACTCCGCCGAGTATTTTTGAAAATCCGGATAAGGCAGCTGTAAAAACAAACAGAAAAATTATAAGCGAAAAGAAGGGGTTTGCCCCTTTTTTTTGAGGCCTGGTATCTGATCCTGATGAGGTATACTCACCATGAACTACAGAAACGATGGCATTTACTCCAGCTTCGATGCCTCCATTGAAATCGCCTTCCCTGAATTTTGGAACAATTTCATATTGTATTATTCGCCCGGACAATAGATCTGTCAGCTTCCCTTCAAGACCCCTGCCAACTTCGATCCTGATTTTGCGGTCATTTTTTGATATAAAAAGAATGGCTCCGTTGTCCTTATTCTTTTGCCCGATTTTCCATTCTTCAGCTACTTTTATTGAAAACTGCTCCAGAACTTCTCCCTCCAGTGAGGGGATGGTCAGCACAACAACCTGGGTCGAATCGCTGCTTTCAAGCGCAGACAGCGTCACTTCCAGTTTATTTTCGGTTTCAGGAGAGAGCACGGAAGCATAGTCATTTACCCTGCCTTTCAAGGCTGGAACGTCAAGCGCTCCGGCGTAGCACGGGAAAACTATAAAAATAAGTACGATAAACCAGTTTAGCATGAAATATATCTTTAATCCTTTTTGTCTGAAAAGCTCACTTTGGGGGCGGTTTTTGCCGCCTCTTCAGCCTTAAAAGGCTCTTTGCGCTCAAGATGGAGAAGGAGGGAATTGGTCAGAGAATTGGGGAAAATTCTAATGCTGGTGTTAAAATCCTGAACGGCTTTGTTATATCTGACTCTTGCCACGTTTATTCTGTTTTCAGTGCCTTCAAGCTGATTCTGCAAATCAAGAAAATTCTGATTTGCCTTTAAATCAGGATATCTCTCAACAATAACCATAAGTCTCGAAAGAGCGCCTGAAAGCTCTCCCTGGGCCTGCTGAAATTTGCCGAATGTTTCAGGATTGTTTACCATATCTTTTGAAATCTGTATGGATCCGGCCTTGGCCCTTGCTTCGACAACAGCCGTAAGTGTTTCCGCTTCGTGCTTTGCATAACCTTTAACCGTTTCTACAAGGTTGGGTATCAGGTCAAGACGGCGCTGGTAGCTTGCCTCGACATCGCCCCATGCCGCAAAAACGGCCTCTTCATTTGCCTGCATCGTGTTGTATCCGCAACCGGTTAAAGCAAAAACAGATATTAATCCAAGCAATAAAATAAAATACTTTTTCATGTTTCCTCCGAATTTGTGCAAAAAAAACCGCGGTATTAAAAAAATCTTAAGTTCCTGATCCCTGCAAGACATCAATCATCGAAAAAACTCTTCCTTTTATTCCTTCTTTTATTTTGCTGCTCAGAAAGAATATGGCGTCAAGGGTTCCCTTTGCGTAGATATCACGGCCGTTGACATTGTGGGAAAACTCAAATTTGACCGTTTTATCCTCTGAGACAAGCGTATAGGTATGCCATCCGTGTCCTTTTATAAATTCCGGTGGTATTCCCCACACGCTTTTTTGTCTTTCAGGATCGCGTTCCATTGAAATTTCCTGTTCGGTAAAAGGAATTCCAAGCCTGTTAAAATAGCCGACAACTGCCTTGGCTGTTCCGCTTGTATCGGCCTTACCTTTTTGATGGCTCTCTTTCACGGTCAGTGAATACCCCCTGAACAGATCCGGAAAGGTTTTAGCAGCATATTCCATCATTGCCTGAAAACCGACTATCTGCTTTGCCATGTTCGGCGAAATTATGGCGCAGGTACCGGAAGAAAGGACGGTCTCAGCAAGTTTTTTCCTGTCTCCCCCAGTTGTGCCCATAACAAATGGCAGAGAATTGGCGCAGAAAAATTCGGCATTACTGTTTACGGCAGACGGATGAGTATAGTCAATGCTTATAAAGCTGCCTTCTCTTTTCTTAATTTCATTTATAATATCCTGTCTTTCCCCGGGATGAACAAGACGGATTTGAAGCGAAGAAATTTTATATTCTTTTTCCATTATTTCAGGACCTGTAAGTGAAAACGGGATAAGCTCAAATCTGTCGTCGTCTAAAACATGTGTTGCCACATTTGCAGCCATGTTTCCGGGCAATCCATTTGCCATGACTTTTATTCGGTTCATAATTACCTCCATATATAGCTTTTTATAAGAGTATTATTGATTATATATCAGAAAGAAAAGTCGGTTACAACAGATCATCAATTAGTGATTTCAGTTTCGGGAATTCATCTTTTTCAAGCTGTATGAAGCTTTCTTTGAGTGTTTTTAATGCCGCGGGGATATATTTCTCAAAAAAGATTTTTCCCTTAACCCTGCTTAAGTGGCCAAAAGCCCCCAGAATCTGGAGATTTCGGGCTATCGAACAGTATTTGAAACAGAGGCGAAACTTATCGTCATCAATTCCAATGGCAGAAGAAATCATTCCAGCGCAATAATCAAGGAGTTCCAGACGCATTCCGGAAGGCAGGCAGACATATGGATCAATCAGGAGAGAAGCCAGATCGTATTGAAGCGGACCTATGCGGCCACCCTGAAAATCTATGAAATACATTTTTCCTTCTTTTACCATGATGTTCCGGGACTGCATATCTCTGTGCATGAATCCTGCAATCTGGTGTTCCATGGCCCTTGATGCTATTTTTACAAATTCATTTTTGAATTCTTCAAAGTCAATCTCTTTATTAAGATAGCCTCTCAAAAATGCATCCGTAAAATATCTGCATTCCTTTTCGAGTATGAGATCAGTATTGTAATAAGGGCTCTGATATGTCCATGAGGTGTCAAACCCTTTTTTGCCGGTAAGAGAAAGCCCCATAAGAAGATCTATCGCCTTTTTATACCATGAAAGGATTTCACTTCTGTTTCCGGAATCCATGATAACATTTTGCAGTTTAGTATCCCCCAGATCTTCAAGGAAAACCAGACCCGAAAAGGAATCATGAAGGATAATCCCGGGGACAGGCAGCCCTTTTACATGAAGGTGTTTGCCGATTGCAATAAA
>JAHJQU010000134.1 GCA_018819005.1 Pseudomonadota bacterium
GATCAGTTGCGAAAACTCGGTACTTTTTGCGAGAAAACGGCAGCCGCCTTTTTTGATGCAATAGTAGAAACAGCCTGGGAGTGTATTGGTTTGTCAAAGAACAATTTGATTATTATAAAACCTTAAACCCGAAAGTTGAGTACTTAATTTTATCCCCCTGCTCTCAATAAATATTTTCTCTCCCTTTCGTTTTCACCTAAACACACTAGATTCCTTCACTTTTGAAGATTCAATAGAGCACTCCATACTTCCCCATAAATACTTGCCCGTTTATAACCCTGTTTTTTGCCACCGAATCTTTGAAATTTGAATACTCAATATCCATGACAATTTTCTGCATGGCTTCCGCCAAATCTTCACGAGAAACCTTTGCGCGCATCCCGGTAATCATTTTTTCTTTTATCACCTGGCTTTTTCGGTATTAAGGAGGGGGCAATAACATTACAATGAAAACACCAGTTTTTCATCTTTCTCTGAAACATGTACCCATTACAGGAAGCTTCATAACAGGCTTTCAGCTCAAATTCCTTTGATAACTTTTTTAAATATTTTAAGATGATTTTGTCGTTGTTTTTCATCGTAATAGAATCAAAAAAATCTTTTTTTCCATCAACAATAACAGCCGGAGATAATGTTTCACTATGGTAATCGATTCCAATGTATGCTATTTTCTTTTCTCGGATTGGCCTCCTTTTTAATGTTCAATTTGTTTTATGTTGCCTTAGATGCATTCTTACCACATGCTCGCGGTTTATGCATCTGAGGCCAACCCGTTTCATATTATCTAAATACATGACGTGTTTAGCACTTATAATTGAATATTTCAAGATAGCGATTTCTAATAAATCTGAACCGAAACAGCGGGCGCATTACTCGCTGCTTGCGGCTGGAAGCTTCAAATTAATTTAAAGTTGATTTAATAGCTATAATATGGTTATTAAAATCCTTGCATAAATTGATGGACAGCTGTTTATGGTGGTAAGCTTCAATTATAGGTGAAAATATTATTATGCGGAGCGGTGGGCTATCTCAATTAAGAAAGCCTATCAGAACTTCAAAACAGATATCGGGGAGGTTGAGAGGATACTGAAAGCCATGATAAAATTATTAAAAAACAAACGCTTGGCCTCTTGAATCCTTGAATCCTTGACCCCTTTCTCCTAACTAATTGGGAGAAGAACCCAATATATTAATTATTTGTGCTGGAGGTTGAGATGTTTAAAATTGTAAAACGCGAAGAAATGGCCGGGGGCACTGTGATTCTGAATGAAATCGAAGCGCCTTTGATTGCCCAAAAGGCAAAGCCAGGCCAGTTTGTGATCCTGAAGGCCAATGAAACAGGGGAAAGAATTCCGCTTACAATGGCGGATACAGACCCCCAGAAAGGCACGATAACCGTAATATATATGATTGTAGGTAAATCGACGGCTCTTTTCAAAACACTGAAAGTAGGGGAAGGGTATAAGGATGTTATAGGCCCCCTGGGAAAGCCTACCCACGTTGAAAAGGTTGGAACTGTTGTCTGCGTTGGAGGCGGAACAGGTGTTGCAGTTCTGCATCCGATTGCAAGAGCGCTGAAAGAAGCCGGGAACCATGTTATTGCTGTTATAGGAGCGAGAAACAAGGGGCTTCTTATTCTTGAGGAGCAGATGAAGGCAGCGTCAAATGAGCTTCATGTGTGTACCGATGACGGGTCATACGGGCATCACGGTTTTGTTACAGAAGTTTTAAAAAAGATGCTTGAAACAAAGGACGTAAAACTCGTTGTGGGGATAGGCCCTGTCCCCATGATGAAATTCGTATCCAAAATGACAAAGGAATTTAATGTCAAAACACTCGTAAGCCTCAATCCTATAATGATTGACGGTACAGGAATGTGCGGGGGGTGCCGTGTATCGATCGGAGGCGAGACAAAATTTGCATGTGTGGACGGCCCCGAGTTCGACGGTCACCTGGTTGATTATGACGGCCTCATGCAGCGTCTCCAGGCATATTGTGACGAAGAGAAGGAATGTTACGGTACATTCTGCAAGTTAAACCCGTAGTAATCTTTTCATTATTTGTTATGACCGGTTATCAATTTTAAATAGTTTCGAATTCAATCAGAATTCTTATACGGAGGATTATATGGCTGAAGAAGAGGTAAAAAAAGCTAAGAAAGAAGCGATCCCGAGACAGAAAATGCCGGAGCAGGCCCCGGAAGTAAGAAGAAGAAATTTCAAGGAGGTTCCGACCGGATATACTCCTGAAACGGCAATGCTGGAGGCGCAGAGATGCCTTCAATGCAAAAAACCAGGTTGTGTTGACGGCTGCCCGGTCCAGGTTGATATTCCGGGTTTTATAAATCATATAAAAGAAGGGAATTTTACCGAGGCAGCAAGGCTGTTATGGCAGAAGAACTCTCTTCCTGCCGTTTGCGGAAGGGTATGCCCGCAGGAGGTACAGTGTGAAGGAGTCTGTATTGTCGGAAAGAAAGGTCAGCCTGTTGCAATAGGGAATCTTGAAAGATTTGCCGCCGATTATGAGAGAATTAACGGAAAAGGGGAGCTTCCTCCCAAAGCGCCGCCTACAGGCAAGAAAATTGCTGTTGTCGGCTCAGGACCTTCCGGGCTTACAGTTGCAGGCGATCTTATTGCCAAAGGGCATGAGGTTACGGTGCTTGAGGCCTTTCATAAACCGGGCGGGGTGCTTGTTTACGGAATTCCTGAGTTCAGGCTTCCGAAAGAGATTGTATTTTCAGAAGTTGCCTTCATGGAAAGACAGGGCGTAAAGCTTGAATGCAACAGTGTTGTGGGAAGAACCGTAACACTCGATGAGCTTTTTGCCCAGGGGTATGATGCTGTTTATGTCGGTGTGGGAGCCGGACTTCCGACATTCATGAATATTCCCGGCGAAAACCTTATCGGGGTTCTTTCCGCAAACGAATACCTGACCCGCGCAAACCTCATGAAGGCCTATCTCTTCCCGGAATATGATACGCCTATCGTTAAGGGTAAGAATGTCGTTGTCCTTGGCGCCGGAAACGTTGCTATGGACTCTGCAAGAACAGCGATGCGCCTTGGTGCGGACAATGTCAAAATTGTTTACAGAAGATCGAGGCAGGAGATGCCTGCTAGGGCCGCCGAGATTCATCATGCCGAGGAAGAAGGGATAGAGTTTTTCCTGCTTACGGCTCCAACCCGTTTCCTTGGAAACGAAAAGGGGAGAATTACCGGCATGGAATGCCTCAAGATGGAACTCGGAGAACCCGACCAGTCGGGAAGGCGTCGGCCTATCCCGGTCAAGGGCTCGGAGTTTAAAATGGATTGCGACCTTGTTATAGTTGCTGTCGGAGCAGGCGCAAACCCGCTCCTCACCCAGTCAACACCCGAACTCTCTTTAAACAAGCGTGGATACATAATCGCTGATCCCGAGACCGGCAAAACCACAAAGAAAGGCGTGTGGGCAGGCGGTGATATTGTCACGGGTTCCGCAACCGTTATTCTTGCCATGGGGGCCGGAAGAAAAGCTGCTGACTCCATCCATAATTATCTCAAGTGGGGATGGTAGCGAGAGAAAAGAGGCGTGAAAGGAGCCATTCCGGATAAAAACTCATAAACAAACGACAGGCGGGGTTTTGTGCCCCGCCTGTCGTTTGTTTAAGTCAGATCGATTATATTAGCTCCTTCAGCCAGACGTGCGGGTGTCATGTTGTATAAACTATCCAGCAAGGCGACCTTGAATGAGGCCGGTCCTTTGGCCTCTTTGGCTGCTATCTCCGCCGCAAGGCCGTAGCAAGCAAGGGCAGTTGCCGCAGCGATCAGGTAATCTTTCTCCACCGCGCAAAAGGCGCCGATAATGGCCGTTGACATGCAGCCCGTTCCGGTGTTGGTGGACAGCCAGTGATGGCCGTTATCCACGCCAAACACCCGTTCGCCGTCGCTCAGAATATCGCGTACACCGGTGATTGCCACCACGGTCTTGTATTGTCTGGCAAGGGTCATGGCTGTTGCTACGGGATCGTCCAGGCCGCGTATACTTTCAACTCCCCTGACTTCCCCTCCGGTGCCGGCTACCGCGCCGATCTCGCCAGCATTGCCCCGCAGGACCGCGATTTGCAATTCACTCAACAATCGCAAACTGCTTTCCGTGCGTAATTTGGTGGCGCCTGCACCGACCGGGTCGAGGACAATGGGAATCTCGCGCTCATTTGATCTGCGTCCGGCAATGAGCATCGACTCTACCCATTCCGATGTTAGGGTACCGATGTTTAATACCAATGCGCCGGCCAGGCCGGCCATTTCGGCAACTTCCTGTGGCGCGTGGGCCATGACCGGCAGTGCGCCCATGTGCAGGGTCACGTTGGCCGTATCATTCATCACCACCATATTTGTGATGTGGTGCACCAAAGGCCGATTGGCACGAATCAGTTCGAGCGCCTGTCCTGCTCGTTGCGCAAATTCTTTTTCTTTGAGTGTCATGTCCCCGATCTCCTTATTAAATCGAAACAGTAAACGCTGACTCCGCGGAAGGTCCGCCGTTGCCTTCTTGCAGCGGGGTTAGCGAGAGGTTTTGAAAACAGTTCTAAAAATATAGTGAAGCACAAAAGTGAAAATAATTGTTGCAAGTGTCGGACCGGTTATGAGTTGAGCCTGCTTGATCATGTAGTAAAAAATGATTCCGGTTATAAGAGATAGCGTTGCCGGCAAGTCGGCAGCCTTGTCTCTTAAATCAACTTTAAGAATAAAGTAGTCCGTTAAAAGAATCGAGATAAGCGGAGAAAAGACCGAGCCAAGCAGATAAAGAAATGAAGTGTATTGATCGACCGGAAAATATATTGCCAGAATTGTTCCGGCTGCGGCAAAGACTATAGCGGCAATACGTCTTTTTGTATTCGGGAAAATATTGATAAGGGACATTGTTGCCGAATGAACATCCAGAAATGTCGTAGTAACTGTTGACAGGCCGATTATCATAAAAGCAACAAAACCCATTTTTGCTGCTATCATCATTCCCGTCGGATCAGGGGAGCCGGAGAAAAGGCCTCCGAATAAACCTATCGAATACATCCAGCAGCTTCCTATGAAATATCCGGCAAATGGGGCTATCCACGCTCCTTTTTTTGAATTTGACAGTGACGTGTAATCTGCAATCAGGGGAAACCAGCTTAAAGGCATTATGACGGAGAGTTCAAATCCTGTTCCGAAAAAGCCCAAGGCTTTGACCTCTGTGACCGCGGGCTGCTTAAAAATAATGACCGTCATGATAACCGTCAGAACAAGGAGAAGAGATACTGCGGCCATGTTCAGGATCTTAAAGCCGTGAAAACCTGCTCCAACCCAGACTCCGATGAGAATCCCGATCGTCACCGAATGAATTATGATGCTGTCAAAACCCCAGAGAGAAGATGTAACATGGTTTAAGGCTCTTCCACCTTCAATAATCATAATGGCCGTCCACCCAACAAGTTGAAGGATATTTATTATTGAAATCAGATAAGAGCCCTGTTTCCCGAATGATATCCGGGTTGACATGATTGAAGGAAGCCTTTCCCTGAATCCTATTACACCGGCAATCACCAGTAATGAAGTTCCGACGAGATGGCCGAGAATAATGGCCCACATCCCTTTGGAAAAACCGAGATCGGCAAGGTACCCGCCTGTCAGTATTTCGGCAACTGAGACGGAAGCTCCGAACCAGAGAAAAAAAAGATTTGTCGATGTTAAAGATTGTTTACTTTCCATCTTATTTTCCGGCTCTTTCGTGAAAATTGAAGAAATGGTCAACAGGTCCGTGGCCGTGGCCGAGTTCAAGTGAATGCTCTATTGCGCCTGTTATATATGCCTTTGCATCAGAAACGGCCTTGAAAAAATCAACGCCTTTTGCAAGATTTGCAGCAATGGCGGAAGAAAAGGTACAGCCTGTTCCGTGCGTGTTTTTTGTTTCAATTCTTTTTTCCGTCAGTTCTTTAAAAAGAATTCCGTCGAATAAAATATCTGTTGCGAGTTTTCCTCCGAGATGTCCTCCTTTTACAACGACTTTTTTTGCGCCGAGTTTTAAAATCCTTGCCGCGGCATGTTTCATTTCATCCGTGCTTTCTATCTTTGTGTCCGTCAGGGCTTCAGCCTCATAAATGTTCGGAGTAACAACTTCTGCAAGAGGAAAGAGATTCTGGATCAGGGCTTTTTGCGCATCCTGATTCAGAAGGCGATATCCGCTTTTTGAAATCATGACGGGGTCCAGTATCACGACAGGAGGATTAACTTTTTTAAGGGCTTTTGCGATTGTTTCAATCAGGACTATGCTTGAAACCATTCCTATTTTGACGGCATCGATCCTGATATCTTCAAAGAGATATACAATCTGGTCATAAATTATTTGGGGATCGATTTCCTGTACGCTGTAAACTTTTTGTGTGTTCTGTACCGTCACGGCGGTAATAACGCTCATCCCAAAAACGCCATGGGCGTGGAAAGTTTTAAGATCTGCCTGTATGCCGGCGCCGCCCGAAGGGTCAGAACCGGCTATTGTCAAAGCTGTTTTCATACAATCTCCCGATGATGACAGTTTCGTAAAAATCCATATATCCGATAATCGTGGGCCTGAAATCAGGAACTATAGATCGAATCACGAATTTCGAAAAACGAATAAAATCTGAAACCGGTTTTGTTGCCGTGGAAAAACTTCGGAAAGAATATTGGAAGAAAAATTGCCTTCAGGGGATATATTCTCCGAGTTCCCTACGCCAGTGCTAACTGTATCAGGTTCAGTGGGTTTTATCTCAGTTCTGCCCCTATATGCAGAACACCCCAATCGGATTTCGGACAAAACTTAACAGTGTACGGACCGAATTGCAAGGGGAAAATTTATGGTTTTTTCCCGTGCTGAAAGGAATCGATTCCGGGAATGCTTATTACAGGCTTTCCGGTAAAAGGCAGACATCGTCCGACCTTATAAGAACCTTTCAGTTTTTTTGAAATTGTTTTATAAATATTTGGACGGCAGGCAAAAAGAAGCTCATAATCTTCTCCTCCTGCCAAGACGATTTCTTCCGGTTTTTTACCGTATTTTCTGCAGAATGAAACAAGGGACATGTTGAAAGGGCATGACATCAGATCGAGTTCAATTGTTATTCCGGACGCCTTTGCAATATGGCCTGCGTCGCCGGCAAGGCCGTCGCTTATATCCATGACGCAGTCAACTCCTGCTTCGGCAAGTATCTGAGCAGCATCAAATCTTGCCTCAGGGAATTTGAATTTTAATATAAGATCTTTAAAACCCGGATCGTTTTTTATCAGGGATTCAAGACCTGCCTTTGCAAGGCCTAAAGGGCCGGTGCAGTAAAGACCGTAGCCCGGCCTTGCATTCGAACGCTTGGGGAATATATCATTTCTTCCTGCTCCAACGGCAAAGAGATCCAGGGAAAGTTGGTTTCCCGCCGATATATTTCCTCCTCCAAGTGAACATTCGTGCCTGTTCAGGCTTTTAGCCACTCCTTTGTATATATCTTCAATCATGTTGTCTGAAACATAAGAAGGAAGAGAAAGATTGATGAAAAAGGTCACCGGTCGGGCATAGCAGGCGGCAAGGTCACTGAGTGTTACTTCAACCGCTTTTATTCCTACCTCTTCCGGAGTCTGCCAGTTGAGCATGAAATGAACTCCTTCTCTTTGTGTATCCGTCGTCACTACCGGGTTTGAAACCGGAGCAAGAAGACATCCATCGTCTCCCGGAGGAACTATCATATTCAATGCAGC
>JAHJQU010000135.1 GCA_018819005.1 Pseudomonadota bacterium
AAAAGTTACCCCGAAAGGGCAGGTGACGCTGCCCAAAAAGTTGCGGGAAAGACTGATGATAAGAGATCTCCTCGAGATCGAAGTGCAGGACCGTGAAGGCACGATCAAAAAACCTGAAAAGCACACGGATAAACTTGCGGGATGTTTTCAAAAATATGCTTTAAAGAAACGAATACCGCTTAACAAGGCGATAGGGGAGGCTGTCGATCAAGTTGCCTGTGAAATTGCCACCAAACATAATTGACGCGAATGTCATTCTGAGATTTTTTCTCGGAGACGACAAAAAACAACTGTTAAAAGCCAGGGCATTTTTCCAAAAGACCGAATTTGATCAGGAAGAGACGCTTTTGACGGAAATCGTTTTTGCCGAGGTCATATGGGTATTACAGAAAGTCTATTCCATCCCCCGCAAAGAGATTACTGAAAAATTTTCCAGACTGTTAGCCTATAAAGGTATTAAAACGATCCTGAACAAGGAGATATTTCTCGAAAGCTTGAGACAATACCCCTTACATGTCATTGACATCCAGGATATCTTTCTTGCGGTATTGTCGAAGAAGAATAACTCTACAGTGATCACGTTTGATAAAACAGATTTTAAAAAACTGGATGCAATATTTTCCGAGCCATAACAGGGAATGCATCCTATACCAGCTCCTGCAGGACACCGAATTAAAAATAAAGAAATGATCGACCCTTTCATGTTTTTCCCTGATTTGGGAAGGATTGAGAAAATGGAATTTGCTGTTCATGAACATCTCGGATTGCTATGGGCAAAATTAACAGGGTTGATATGATGAAAATAAGCCCTCTTTATATCAACTTTATTATTGTTCTCGGAATTGATATCGCCCTTATATTTGCTTCAATATTCGGAGCTTATCTTCTCCGTTTTGAATTCTCCGTTCCGTCCCAAAATCTTGTTTTGCTGTATAAAGCGCTTCCCGTAATAATACTTGTCAAAATAACTTCCTTCTATTTTTTCGATCTTTACCGCGGCATGTGGAGATACACAAGCATTGGGGATCTCTTTAACATCATCAAAGCCTCCACCATAAGCAGCTTTCTGATTATTTCTTTTATTCTTTTTACGACGAGATTCGAAGGCTTTTCACGTTCCGCTTTCGTAATCGACTGGTGTTTCACTATTTTACTGATTACAGGATATCGTGTAGCTATACGCCTCTATTATGAACAATTAGGCGGTGAAGGTTCCTGGTCGGTTGCCATTCACAATTTAATCGGTTATCTGACCAGAAAACAACCAGACGGGAAAAAGATACTTATTGTCGGGGCAGGGGATTGCGGGGAGAAAATCTGTAGAGAGATTATAAATAATTATAAATTACGGCATAACATAGTTGGATTCATAGATGATGATCCTGAAAAACTTGGAAAAAAAATCCATGGCATTCCTGTGCTCGGTTTTACCGGTGAGGCAAGAAAGGTTTCGAAGAAAACAAGGGCCGATGAAGTCCTTGTTGCCATTCCTTCGGCTACCTCAAAAGAGATACGCAAAATTATCGATATATGCAAAGAATGCGGCATTACATTCAAGATTATTCCAGGATACAGCGAACTTATCGACGGAAAAGTGACTGTCAACTCAATAAGAGAAGTGGCTTACTGTGATTTGCTTGGCCGCGAAGTGATTAAACTGGACACCGAAGAAATCGGGGGATATTTAAAAGGAAAAAGGGTTCTTGTAACGGGCGCAGGAGGTTCAATAGGTTCTGAACTTTGCCGGCAGATATGTAGATTCAAACCCGAGAGCGTCATTTTATATGAGAGAGCCGAAAGCCCCCTCTATGAAATTGAACTCGATATCAGGCATGGTTTTCCCGGTATGAGATGCATCGCTGTTCTTGCGGATGTAAGGGATACGGGAGAGCTGAATAAAACTTTTATGACACACAAACCTCATGTTGTTTTTCATGCCGCGGCATACAAGCATGTGCCTATGCTGGAACTGCAACCCTGGAAAGCGATAGAAAACAATATCCGTGGGACATTGAATCTTGTTGAAGTTTCAAAAAAGCATAAGGTTGAACGCTTTGTTTTTGTTTCTACCGATAAGGCCGTCCGACCGACAAATATCATGGGAGCTTCAAAACGCGTGGCGGAAATGCTTGTGCAGAGCCAGAACGGATGCGGCTTATCAAATACCCGGTTTATGATTGTGCGGTTCGGTAATGTAATAGGAAGTGTAGGCAGCGTGGTTCCCCTGTTTAAAAAGCAGATTGAAAAGGGAGGGCCGGTGACTGTAACGCATCCTGATGTAACAAGGTATTTCATGACCATTCCTGAAGCATGCCAGTTGATTCTACAGACAGGTGCAATGGGAATCGGCGGTGAAATATTTCTTCTTGACATGGGAACCCCGATAAAAATTGTTGATATGGCAAGAGACCTTATCCGGTTATCCGGATTCGTTCCCGATGAAGATATTAAAATTGAATATGTTGGACTGCGACCTGGTGAAAAGCTTTATGAAGAGCTTATCACGGAAGGCGAGGGCATAGTTCCGACCAGCCATGAAAAGATAATGGCTCTAAAGGGACTGGACTGCAGTTTGGATATTCTAAACGGCAATATAGAAGAATTAACCAGGCTGTCTGAAGATCAGGATCATAATAAAATTAAACAGCTGCTGAAAAAAATCGTCCCGGAATATATGCCTGCGGAGTGAAAAGTGAAGAGAAATATATAGGCTGAAGACTTTAGACCGAAGGCTGAAGGAATGAACAGTGGAAAGAGAGAAAAGGGGTTGAGGATTTCTGCCATACCGATTGGCGGACCTCCGGCAGGGTTCAAGGATTCGAGTGAAAGAAAGGCTGTAGGCTGACGGCTGTTAGAAAAAACTCGTAACCGCAAAGGATTATTGGCTAACAGTCTATAGCCTAAACAGCTTCAGGCTTACTAGTGAAGAGAATATATAGGCTGAAGAAATAAAACAATGGCGGATATCACAAAAAAAATTGAGCAGCTTCTGAACAAGGGAGTCGTTATTCCCGATCCGTATAATGTTTATATCGGTGATGAAGTCGATACAGGCAGGATTTCGGGAAACGGGGTGATAATATA
>JAHJQU010000521.1 GCA_018819005.1 Pseudomonadota bacterium
AAATTCTTTCAGCCAATGGGACGTATTGTTCGTACCAACGCTTACCGCCAGTCTTTCTGCCGCCAATAAGCAGGATGGCCGCTCTACGGGGATTAAAGGCATACCTTCCTCCATTTGTCAGAAGTCTTATTTTAATTGAGGAATCCCGGTGCTGTAGTTTACATGTTGTTGAGCAACATGAACACCTCGTAAGCGAGCGTTATCTGAGGGGATTGTTAGAAAATTTGAGCCCATGTTTGCCCGCACGCTCTAATGGACCACTATCGGAATAACTCATATCATGTCAAGGCAATTTTATTTGATCGTAAAATATAGAGAGGTCCTTTTTTTCGGCATAATTCAGGCGGGACTATTCTATGCGCAGCCATTTCAAGATGCTTATTGAATGCCATCTGCCCTCTCCTGGTCGCAGGGATCACCGAGATCCACCGGATCTTCCATCGTCTGTAGGACATACATCGGAAAGCGGCCGAAGTTCTTAGCGAGGGGCATTTCTCCGACGTATTCACAGATGCAGTCCTTCAGGTCCATGGCCGCTGCGAGGGCGGCGAAAGACTGACTGACGTAGATCTTACCTGGCGGCGTGATGGGCTCGATTCGAGCGGCTTTGTTGACATGGGTGCCAAAGCAGTTCCGGTGACCCGTGACAGGATCCCGTCCGAGATATACCGGACCCGTATGGAGGGCCACCCGAAGATTCAGATCCGGGGGCAGGTCAAGACTGGCCCAATCGGTGTGTCCGACTCGTTCCACCAGCGCCCTACTAAAGCAGATCGCATCCTGGGCTTTCCGGAAGACCATGAAAAGGCCGTCGCCCCAAGTGTTCTTGGTGGCCGGACGGATCTTGAGCTCTGTTTCCAATGCTCCAATCGCCCCAAGGAAATGGGAGACGAAAGAGGGCACCTGGCGCTCATGGATCTGACTGAAACGCACGACGTCTGCGAAGAGCATGACCATAACCTGAGACTTGAGCCTGCCGCGGAGAGCAGGCACGCTCCGGGCGGGGCGGCGATGATCCAGCTTATCGATGATCACGGACTCAAGTTCACGGAGATCGATGATTTCCGGCGAGTGGCCGAGTTTCTTCCACTGGGCCCGGATCCTGGAGATGCTGCCCGTGGCCTCACTGGGCTGGCCGTCCCAAACGACGAGGGTCTTCAGTTCACAGCGCAGTTGCTGGGCCCGGATCAAGCCCAGTCCGAGGAGGAGCTGATTGGCATATGAGAAGACCACGCTGCCCTCATCCAGGCGCTGGGGGCTGGCCAGGACCACCCTCCGGGCTTTTTCAAGCACGTTGTCAAAGCGGCCGGTCCAATCCATGTCCTCACGGATTGCCACACTATCAGCCAGGAACTCATCCCGTCCATATGGCAGGACCACGTGGCTTTCACCACCGATGGCTTGCACAGCCTCGTGAAAGAGGATGGGAGCTCCACAGGCGGCAGTAGCGAAGCCCGCCTCGACATGAAAACTGGAAAGGCGTTTCCGGATGATTCGGGCAACGGTTTCGGCGAGAGCGGGCGGGAAACGCGGCGTCTTGCGGTCCGGAAAGTCGATCATGTGGCCCGCGAACACTATCACCCTGGGGGCTGGAAGGATAGATTCCAGAGTGGTGACGTCCTGATGGAGAAGTTCGAGGATGCTCCGGTTCAAATAGCGGACCTCTGCAACGTCGCCGATCCTACCTCGCCCTATATCCGCCATTTCCTTGCAGAAGCCGAAGCCCTCACTGAAGCGGCGCTGGAGCATGGCCGTGATGCCAAGAATCGCCAAATACCAGAATGGATCTGTGCCATCCGCCCGTGCCCGTTGCAGCAGATCCCGGGCTCCAAGTTCTACCTGGATCGCCAGCTTGGAGGCGGTATCGGCAAAGCCCAACTCCAGGGCCAGCCATGCCGCGTGGACGCCACTCCATACGCCCCGACTGTTACGATAGGCCTCTTCGTAAAGTTGGAAGGCGCGCAGAAAACACTTCCGGAGCATCACCGGATCCTTCACTCGTTCGCCGTAGTCCCGGTAAGCCCGAGCTAAAGGCGCAAGGGTTCCCTGGTCCCGATTG
>JAHJQU010000515.1 GCA_018819005.1 Pseudomonadota bacterium
AAAAAGGCTTTCAAACCGCCTTGCAAACGGTCTTGTTCATGCGGGTATTGAAAAAGGGGACCGGATAGGCATCCTTTTGTCCCAGTCTCCTGAAACGGCTTTAACCCATATTGCCGCATATAAAATCGGAGCTATTGCTGTGCCTCTTTTCACTCTCTTCGGAGTCGATGCGCTCGAGTACCGGCTATCAAACAGCGAGGCTACGTGCCTTGTCACGGATGAGGGAAACCTTCCTAAAGTGATGGAGATTTGGGGAAAACTTCCTCTTCTAAAGGTTGTGATAGTTACAGGCGGCAAAGCCTCCGGTAAGGTACTCGATTTCTGGAACCTGATTGAAAAGGGAAGCTGCGACTTTACCCCTGTGTCAACAAAGGCGGATGATCCCGCCCTCATTATTTACACATCCGGAACTACCGGTCCTCCAAAAGGAGCGCTGCACGCGCATCGTGTACTTCTCGGGCATCTTCCGGGAGTTGAGTTCCCCCATAATTTTTTCCCGGAAGAGGACGACCTTTTCTGGACTCCGGCGGACTGGGCCTGGATAGGGGGGCTGATCGATGTTCTTTTTCCGAGCTGGCACCACGGTATTCCGGTTGTGGCCAGACGGGCAAAAAAATTTGATCCCGAAGAGGCCTTTCACCTTCTTGCAAAGCACGGCATAAGGAATGCTTTCATGCCGCCGACCGCTTTAAAGATGATGCGCCAGGTTAAGGATCCGCGCCTCCGCCATGATTATTGCATGCGTTCTATCGGAAGCGGTGGAGAAACGCTGGGCGAGGGGCTTCTTGAGTGGGGAAAAAGCGTCATGGGGCTTGACATAAACGAGTTTTACGGACAGACGGAAGTAAATCTTGTTGTTGGAAACTGTGCAGGTATAATGGATATCCGGCCGGGATCGATGGGAAGAGCGATTCCGGGGCACACGGTAGATGTCGTGGATGAGTCGGGAACGCCGGTTGCGTCGGGCATCGTAGGCGAGATTGGAATAAAACGTCCTGATCCGGTGATGTTCCTGGGATACTGGAAGAATCCCGAAGCTACCGTGAACAAGTTTACAAGAGACTGGTGCCTGACAGGCGACCTCGCAAAAAAAGATGACGATGGATACTTCTGGTTTGTCGGACGAAAAGACGACCTTATCACGAGTTCAGGGTACCGGATAGGACCTGCCGAGATTGAAGATTGCATTTTAAAGCATCCTGCTGTGACTATGGTTGCTGTTGTCGGCAGCCCGGACAAGGTTCGCACCGAAATTGTGAAGGCCTTTATAGTGTTAAGGCCGGGAGTTAAGGCCGGGGCTGAACTTGAAAATGAGATAAAAAACTTTGTAAAGGTGCGCCTTGCGGCTCATGAATATCCGCGTGAGATTGAATTTGTGGATTCGCTGCCTATGACGGCTACCGGGAAAATTATACGCAGGGAGCTGAAAAAGCTGGAGATAGAGAGAAAAAAAGGAGAACTGCTTTAAGGTTTCTTATTCTCACGCCTCACGGCTAATGCCTTGCATCTCATCTCTCATGACCCTTTTCAGGGTCTTTCCTGCCGAGCTGCGCGGAAAGTCGTCCATGAAAACAACCTTATGAACCCTCTGATAGGTTGCTCCCACACGTTGATTGATCCAATCCTTCAGATCTTCCTCAGTGATAGAGCTTGGCTGGTGAAGGATAACGGCGGCCACCGGGGTTTCTCCCCATTTCTCATGAGGGATACCAAATACAGCAACTTCCCGGACAGCCGTGTGTTGAGCCACGATTTCTTCGATATCCTTCGGATAAACATTTATTCCGCCGGATATTATCATATCCTTTTTGCGGTCAACAAGGTAGAGGTACCCGTCCTCATCAACATAACCCAGGTCTCCGCTGTAGAGCCATCCATCAATAATGGCGCTTTTGGTCAGATCCGGTTGCTTGTAGTATCCGGGCATAAGTATGGGTCCGCGGCCCGTGATTTCACCCACCACCCCTTTCGAAACCTCCCGGCGGTTTTCATCCATAATCCGCATTTCAAAGAATGGCGGGGGGCATCCAACTGATGTCGGCTTTGCCGCATAGTCATTTTTGTCTAAGATGGTGACAAAGCCCTCGGTCAGACCGTAGAGTTCATAAAAGCGTCCCGGAAGC
>JAHJQU010000136.1 GCA_018819005.1 Pseudomonadota bacterium
GAGGTTTACAGTAACGAGGGATATGCTATTATAGACAAAGACGGCGAGCGATACGAGAATCTCGATATCTCGTTCGAGGGCACGGTGGTGCATATCACCCTGCGCCGTGATGAGAACCTTTACCAGTTAAGCGACGATTCCGAAGCGCCGTTTTAAAGGAGAATAGTAAGATGAAACTAACCATAAAGGACAGAATTGGCCCGCGCTGCATTATCAAAGAAGACGGGCAGAAGATTTATGACGAGATTCACGGGCTCCTGAAAAACGGCGAGACCGTCACTCTTGATTTCAACGGGGTGAGCCAGTTTGCCTCTCCATTCTTCAACTTCGCCATCGGCCAACTGCTCAAGGATATTCCGGAAGCAGACCTGCGCCGCCTTTTGCAAATCGAACACCTGAAACGAAACCGGCAAAATGGTTGTCGAGCGCGTCATTGAAAACGCCACAAAATATCATGGCGATAAGGACTATCGCAAGATCGTTGATGATATTCTGGAACAACAGGCTATGGAGGCTGGATAATGACGATCAACTATAATGTTAAGGCGCAAGTAGTTGATATCACGGCGGACATACCCAAGGTCGAGGATGTATTTCTAGTAGATACAAATGTCTGGTTCTGGATGACGTACCCAACTGCCGGACAAAGCGCACAATACTACCAGATGAACGCATATCCGAATTATGTAAGCAATGCGCTTGGGATTGGAGCGAAAATTTACGGAACCGGCCTTTCTCTGGCCGAGCTTGCTCATAGGATTGAAACAACAGAACATAGCATTTATGGGTCATGCGTCGGCGCTATTGATCTGAAGGAATACCGCCATAACCGTCATTCCGAACGTTCCCGAATTGTTTCTGTAGTGGAGACTGCATGGGCTCAGGTCAAATCCATGTCTGAATCTCTGGACGTTGAAGTGGATAACTCCACAACAACTGCAGCTATGAATCGATTCAAAAGTGAGAAAGTCGATGGCTATGACCTCTTTTTTCTGGAATCCATGAAGAAACATGGAGTGGTCCAGGTTATAACTGACGATGGAGATTTTGCCACAGTCCCAGATATTCAGGTTTTCACAGCTAACCGCAATGTCATAACTGCAGCACGTCACCAGGGCAAGTTGCTTAAAAGATGAATATTTACTGCCTGATCGACATGAAGGTAATCGGAAGATTGCACATTTCGAATATGCAGCAACTGTTTAAAAATATGAAAAATTTCAATTAATTAATATGACTTTCACAGAAGAAACACTCGAACAAGCAGTAATCGAACTCTTTGAAGCCGAAAGATGACACTCTGTCGCCGGAGATGCAAATGACTGAACCTAATTCCCAACTCCTCATCTACCTACCCCCTGACGGGAATATCAAAATCGATGTTCGCCTGAAAGACGAAACGGTCTGGCTTACCCAAGCACATCTATGCGAACTTTTTCAGAAGTCAAAAGCAACGATCAGCGAACATATCAGCAATATTTTTAAAGAGGGTGAGCTGGTCGAGGCTTCAGTTGTTCGGAAATTCCGAACAACTGCCTATGACGGTAAAGCTTATGAAACAAACCATTACAACCTGGATGTAATTATTTCAGTTGGTTATCGGGTAAAATCATTGCAGGGCACCCAGTTCCGAATCTGGGCCACCCAAAGGCTTAAAGAATATATCGTTAAAGGCTTCGCCCTGAACGATGAACGGTTTAAAACCGGCAACTCCATGAACTATTTTAATGAACTGCAGGAACGGATTCGGGGAATCCGGCTTTCGGAACGTTTTTTCTATCAGAAAATTAAAGACATCTATGCGACCAGCATCGACTATAACCCGAAAGACGAGAAAACCATCGAGTTTTTCAAAATTGTGCAGAACAAACTGCTCTGGGCTATCAGCCGGCAGACTGCCGCCGAGCTGGTTTACCTGCGGGTGGATGCCTCTTTGCCTCTGCTGGGAATGCAGTCCTATGACAAAAAGGCTGATATTCCAATTCGTAAAAGTGATGTCGGTATTGCCAAGAATTATCTGGATGAAGATGAAATTAAGCTGCTTGGACTGCTTGTGGAACAGTATCTTGCCTTTGCCGAAACTATGGCTATCCAGCACACTCCGATGTATATGAAAGACTGGATCGCAAGGCTTGATGTCATTATTCAACTTAACAGAAGAGATCTGTTAACTCATGCAGGTAAAGTCAGCCACGAAAAGGCGCTTGAAAAATCCGCGATTGAGTATGAAAAGTACCATGAAGAACAAAAGAAGTTTGAATATGAAGAGAGTCTTATAGAGCTGGAAAAGGATATTACGAATTTAAAAAAGACAGAAACCGGTAAGGATAGCAGGAAATGAAATTCACCGAAGAAAAACTTGAGCAGGCAGTAATCGAACGCTCTGATAAGACAGAAAAGTAATCGGAAGGTTATGCAAAGGTTTATGTGTGCAACAAATGATAGGTGAAATGGCCAAAAGATATGTTTTTCTGGACAGGGATGGAGTGATAAATAAAGACTCCCCGGATTATGTGAA
>JAHJQU010000137.1 GCA_018819005.1 Pseudomonadota bacterium
ACGAATCTCCCGGATGATTGCTCCCGGAACGGAACCCGCGCTTTTATCCATAAACAGTAATCGCATAGAGTCGCCGAAGTTGCTTCCGGTAGATCCGACGGAAATTCCAAGGTACATGGCTCCGGCAAGCAGAACCGACAGAACGAAGGCAACAGGCAGAAGCCTTTTCAGAAAATGTAAATTCATAGCTATTTCTTATCCCCGGACAGCCCGGGATGAATCAATTTAACAAGCGCCTCCAGGCCGTCAACAAGGCGGGGCGAAGGGCGATCAAATAGATCGGAATTCGCATTATATATACGCTTATTTTGAACTGCCGGAATCTGCGGCCATTTATTCCATTCTGCCAGGACCTGTTCAAATACATCTCTTCTTTCCATTGAGGTGATAATGACAACCTCCGGGGAAAGGGCGATTAGTTGTTCCCGGCCGAAGCGCGGGTAAGGTGTATCTCCTGCCGTCACATTTATGCCTCCTGCCAGCATAATGAGATCATGGATATATGTCCGGGTCCCCACAGACACGACAGGCACTGCACCTATCTGGAAAAAAACCCTGGGCTTGTGAGATGTTGCGGCAACAAGCTCCGTGACATGCCTTATCCTGGATCGCATGTTTTTAACCAGAATATCCGCCCTCTTATCTGCGCCAAGAAGGCCGCCAATCGCAAGGATTGATTCCATGACTGATTCCAAATTTCTCGGATCGACGGCATAAACCGGTATTCCGAAAGATTCCAGCCGATCTATTACACTTTTCGGGTTTCCGTCTTTTATTGCAATACACAGGTCGGGGTTTAAGGATATGATCTTTTCCAGGTCCAGTTCGACGTATGAGCCGACTCTTGGAAGAAGCTTTGCCTCAGCCGGAAAATCGCAGTGGCGAGTCACCCCCTTTAAAAGGCTTTCACGATTCAGAGCAAAAATGATTTCTGTGATACCGGGCGCCAGCGATATGACCCTTCGGGGGTTTTCCGGGACAATAACTTTTCTTCCCAGCTGATCCGTAACAATACCGGCCGTGGCATAAAGTTCTCCAAAGCAGAGCCAGATTAAAATCGTGAAAATATTGATCAGACGCCTGAATTTCATGTGTTCACTGTTCACCATAAAGGGCGTTTATAAACTTATTGCTTTCTTTAAGAGATTCCCGGCAGGAGTCTTTGAAATAATCCCTGACATTTTCAAGATAAAGCAATCCTTTTTCGTCCTGACCGGATAAAAGAGAGTCTCTTCCTTCATCAACAACTGATAAAAACAGATCAAGCACATCACTGAAATGGATGTTCTTGCTTATAATATTTTGATAAAGGCCGATGTCCTGGGCGAAAAGACGTCCTATAAGGTCATAATTAATTTTAAAAACAGGGGTGGAGCAGGAAAGCGCTGTACTATTATTCATATTCATTTTCTGGAGCGTTCGCCCCATGCAAATTGCGAGAAAATGAGTAAGTCCCTGAACAATAGCCATATGCCTGTCATGAACGGTAGGATCCATGAGGCTGACAACAGCGCCTTTTGAAGTATATTCATCTTCAAGCCATTTTAACCAGTATTCTCCCCTGCCCCGACAGAATATTACATTCTGACCTTTTATGGAATCCGTAAAAGGTCCGAATAACGGATGCGTGCCTATTACATCAGCTTCAGTGTTATCGAGCATATTTTTTACTACCGCTTCCTTCAACGAACAGAGATCCATCAGGAGCTGATTTTTGCGCAGGAGAGGACCTATTTGTCCTGAAATTTCAATTGCAGCATCAAGGGGAACACTCAGGATAACTGCATCGCATTCTTTTATTATATCCGTATAAGTAGTCTCGGTTTTTCGGCCTGAAACCAGGACTTTGTGACCGGCATCGGAAAAGAAATCTCTGAACCACTTGCCCATGCTTCCTGTTCCGCCGATTATACCTATTAATATCCCTTTACTCATCTTCCAATGGCCCTCTGTCTTAACAGATGATCGGCAAGAACAAGACTTACCATAGATTCACATACCACGTTAATCCTCGGTATCGCTGATATATCATGTCTTCCCTTTACAGAGATTGTTCTCACTTTTCCGGAATGATCCACGGTCTTTTGTTCTTTTTCAATTGAAGGAATCGGCTTGACTGCAACCCTGATCACAATATCATCCCCGTTGGATATCCCGGCGAGAATCCCACCGGAATTATTGGTCGAAAAACCTTCCGGCGTTATAGGGTCGTTATTTTCGGAACCAAGCAGGGCCGAGGCTTTAAAACCGGCGCCGATCTCAACCCCCTTGACGGCGCCTATGCTCATAAGGCCTTTCGCAAGGTCAGCATCCAGCTTGTCAAAAACAGGTTCACCAAGGCCGGCAGGAACACCCTTTGCTATGATTTCAACAATGCCCCCAAGGGAGTCGCCCTTTTTTTTAACGTCATTTATCCGTTTTTCCATTTTAAGAGCAGCCTTCATATCAGGGCAGAAAAACATGTTTCCGGATACGGCACCAGGGTCACGCATTTCGGCTTTGATTCCGCCAAGCTCGATCGTATAAGCAGATACGGCTATCTTCTCCAGCTTCAGCAGAGCTTTCGCAACCGCACCGGCAGCTACCCTTCCAACCGTTTCCCTCGCCGAAGCTCTTCCGCCCCCCCTCCAGTCCCTTATTCCATATTTTGCCTGGTATGTTATATCGCCGTGCCCCGGCCTGAAAACATCCGCATATTTTTCATACGATTCCGGCTGAGCATCACTGTTCTTTACAATTATCATTATTGGGGTTCCGGTTGTCATCCCGTTAAAAACGCCCGACATGATGATTGCCTTGTCATGTTCCTTTCTTGAAGTGCTCGCCGCTGAACCTCCGGGTTTCCGCCTGTCCAGCATATCCTGAACAACCGATTCATCTAACTTTATTTTAGGCGGACAGCCGTCTATGACAACACCCACGGCCTCCCCGTGGGATTCTCCCCAGGTTGTTATTCTGAACAATGTTCCAAAAGAGTTTCCGGGCATTATCGTTTTTCCTTTACGGTTTGAATCAGATTCATAATATCACGGCATACATCGCTTATATCAAGATAATCCGTATCAATATAAAAATCCATTGCCTCTTCATAAAAGCGTTTACGGGCCAATAATATTTCGTCAATCTCTCCGAATGTTCCTTTTACGCTGAGAGCGGGTCTGAATTCATTTGTTCCGGTATCTTTTATTATTCTTTCTCTTATTGTTAAAGGTGTTGCCCTGAGCCATACAACAATTCCCGTTTTTTTCATAAACTCTATATTATCGCCATCAAGAACCGCGCCTCCGCCTGTTGCAATAACATGCTTTTCGAGCGCAGAAAGTTCCCTGATGATATTTTTCTCAATTCTCCGGAATTCATCCCATCCTGATGTTTCAACAATTTCAGAAATTGATCTTTGGGCGCGCTTTACAAGTTCAGCATCGGTATCCGTGAATTTCATACCCAGATTTGCCGCAAGAAGCTTTCCAACCAAACTCTTTCCGGTACACCGGTATCCAACCAAGTATATATTCATACTATCTTCAGACTTCAGTCTATCTACCATCAGACTTCAACCTATCTATCTGCCGAGTGTTTCAAAAACTTTCCAGAAATCCGGAAAAGACTTTTCGACACATTTTTCATCTTTTATGAATATGCCTGAAACCTTAAGCCCTGCAATCGCAAAACTCATGGCGATCCTGTGGTCATTATATGTGTCAATTTCAGCGCCTCGGTGCGTTCCTCCTTTAATTACAAGATCCGTCCCGGTAGACTTTGCCTCTATGCCTGTTTTTGAAAGTTCATTTACAACGGCAAATAAACGGTCGCTCTCTTTTTCTTTGAGATGACCGACATTCTTTATTACGGTGGTTCCTTTCGCAAAGGATGCGACAACCGCAAGGGTAGGAACCATGTCGGGCATATCCGACATATCCGCTTCGATTCCCAAAAGAGACATTCCCTTTACTGAAATGCCGTCATTTTCGAATATTATTTCACAACCCATCTTCTCAAGCAATCCTGTAAAATTAAGATCCCCCTGGCGCGACTTTTTCGTAATCCCTTTTACCTTAATTTCAGCTCCTGTGACAGCGGCGGCAGCCCAGAAATATCCCGCCTGTGAACAATCCGGCTCAACATGATAATTCCCGGCACTGTAACACCTGCCCCCTTCAACAATGAATTTTAAATATCCGTCCCGTTTTACGTCAACACCAAACTTTGCCATTATATCAATTGTCATATCTATATACGGTTTTGACACCGGCCCTTCAACGACTTTTATTTCTACTCCCTCCTCAGTGTACGGAGCTATTAAAAGAATAGAGGAAAGAAATTGGCTGCTTAAATTACATTTCAACTCAATCCGACCCCCTTTTGTTTTTCCGCCTTTTATTACAACCGGCGGACACCCGTTATTATTAACAGATCGAACGGCAACTCCAAGGCTTTTTAAACCATCCAGAAGATCCTCAATCGGACGCTCGGACATGCGGCTGGTCCCGGTCAGTATGTACTCTCCCTCACCAAGAGCGGCAACTCCGGTCAGCAGGCGCATGGATGTCCCCGAATTGCCGAGAAATACCGGTTCATGGCAGGCTTTAAGAGTTCCCTTATTCCCGCGAACTGTAATTTCCGTTACGGTATCATCGATCCTGACACCCATTTTCCGCAAAGCTTCAAGAGTTAGGAGAGTATCTTCGCTTCTGAGGCAGTTTCTTAATGTGCATATCCCGTCTGATAATGCCGAGGCAATCAGAAGCCTGTGCGTGTAGCTCTTTGACCCCGGAACATTTACTTCGCACCGATTAATGATTCTTGGAATTATTTCTACCATATTCTTATATATTATTCTTTCTCATTCAATTAGAGCATCAAGAACAGCTTTTTTCATGATATCTATCGGAGCTTTAATTCCGGTCCATAATTCAAACTGGAAGGCGCCCTGGTTAACAAACATGGAAACACCGTCAACCGTAATGCAGCCTGCTTTTTCAGCTTCTGACAACAACCGGGTTCTCAACGGATTATAGACGATATCCATCACGACCATACCCTTTTTAAGATACCTTCTTTCTATCGGCATTCCATCCGCATGAGGCGTCATTCCGACAGAAGTCGTATTGATCAAAATATCACAATTCATTTTACCGATATCGTTTAACGGACGATAATCCGCGGATAGTTCTCCTGCAAGCCGTTTCCCTTTATCGATGCTCCGGTTTATGACAGTTATTCTTCCGCCTTCTTTCTTTACACAGAACCCGACAGCGCGTGCGGCGCCGCCGGCCCCGATTACGGCAATATTTTTTCCTTTGATAACCGTCTTTTCAGACAAAGCTTTAACCGCGCCAAGTCCGTCGGAGT
>JAHJQU010000138.1 GCA_018819005.1 Pseudomonadota bacterium
AGGTGAATCTGGAATTTTTTTATTCTTTCTTCAAGCTCTGCTGCCGGTGTGTTGAGTTCCGAATTGAACATGTATTTATTTCCTGGTCTCTGGTTTGTTAATCGATGTTCGTGAATCGTAAATCGTACTTTGAAGCTCGATATTCGATATTTTATTCCATTACACCTTTTCCTTACTTCCACTGATGACCTGTTAACAAGAATCCATTAATCATGTCAATTCCTTTGTGCTTCCTCTCCCTTGAATCCTTGACCCCTTAAATCCTTGAACCCTTTCCTTTTTGGCTTGAGATATAAAGGCTTTTCAGATAATAGGAGAAAAAGGAAATAATGAAATCAGCCCCGGAGAATATCATCGTAAAATGACGACATATATTTTAAGACGCCTTTTATTGATCCTGCCCACCTTTCTGGGAATCACCATCATGGTTTTTGTGATTACGAGGTTCGTGCCGGGAGGACCCATTGAGCGCATGATAGCCCAAGCCCAGCAGATGCAGAGCATGGACGGAAAAAGCGGGGCAAGAACATCTTCACGGGAGCAGAACCAGCCGCTTTCACAAGAGCAGATCGAAGAGCTGAAAAAATATTACGGTTTCGACAAACCGGTTTTAACCAGCTATTTCCTGTGGATGGGAAAGGTTCTTAAAGGCGATCTGGGTGTATCGACCCGCTATTATGATCCTGTCTGGGGCATGATAAAAGAACGGATTCCCATATCCCTCTATTTCGGTATAATAACAATGATACTTGTCTATGGAATATGCATACCGCTTGGGATTCTAAAAGCCATAAAACATAAAAGCTCTTTCGACAATACAACATCTGTCATAGTCTTTACCGGCTATGCTGTTCCCGGATGGGTGATAGGGGTTCTGCTGTTAATCCTTTTTTCTTCGCAATGGGACATATTCCCGCTTGGGGGAATGGTAAGCGAGGACTTTGAAAATTTCAATCTCTTTCATAAAACAGCAGATATCCTGTGGCATACGGTTCTTCCTCTTGCAGCTTACATGGTCGGTTCATTTTCAGTCATGACCTTTTTGATGAAAAACACGCTTCTCGACAATCTCTCTTCGGATTATGTCCGCACCGCAATCGCAAAAGGACTTCCATTTAAAAAAGCTGTTTTCCGGCATGCTTTAAGAAACAGCCTTATCCCTATTGCGACCCATTTCGGGAATAACATTTCGATTATTCTAATGGGCTCTTTTTTGATCGAGAAGGTTTTCAATATAAACGGAATGGGGCTTTTAGGATATGAAGCGATTATAGAGCGCGATTATCCCGTTGTTCTCGGAATACTTGTAATTTCGTCTCTGCTGCTCCTTATAGGAAATATCCTTTCCGACATATGTGTTGCCATTGTCGATCCGCGGGTTAAGTTCGAGTGAAAAATATGCGTCTGAATCCTCTTACCATAAAAAAAATCAAACGCTTCAAATCGATAAAGCGGGGATACTACTCCTTTATAATCCTGACCATGATGATTCTCGCCTCTTTTTTTGCCGAAGCGCTTGTAAACAGCAGGGCTCTTGTTGTCTGCCATGAAGGAAGATACTATTTCCCGGCATACGGAAGCATGAATCCGGGTAAAATATTCGGTCTTGATTATGATTATGAAACAAACTACCGGCTGCTTCAGAAGCGCTTTAAGGAAGAAGGGCAGGGAAACTGGGTTCTCATGCCTCCCGTTCCTTACAATGCTTTTGAGAATGACCTCAAAGAAGACAGGTTCCCTCCATTTCCGCCTTCATTCGCGGAAAAGCACTACATGGGTACCGACAACGTCGGGAGGGATATTCTTGCCCGCCTTGTTTACGGATTCAGGGTTGCCATAGTCTTTTCTCTTCTCCTGCTTCTCTTTGACTTCGGCATAGGTATAAGCATCGGAAGCGCAATGGGTTATTTCGGCGGAAAGTTCGATCTTTTTTTCCAGCGCATCATAGAAATCTGGTCGAATGTTCCGTTTCTGTATGTGATCATAATCATATCTTCTATTGTTGTCCCGGGCTTTATAACCCTTATACTGATCATGGCTTTTTTCGGGTGGATAGGGATGACCTGGATCATACGGACCGTTACTTACAAGGAGAAGGCAAGGGAATATGTTCTTGCGGCAAAGGCGCTCGGCGCTTCGGACAGCCGGATTATTTTCAGGCACATCATTCCGAATACTATATCAGTGATAGTAACTTACGCACCTTTTGCAGTTTCGGGTGGGATTGTGGCCCTTACATCCCTTGATTACCTCGGGTTCGGTCTTGCTCCGCCCACTCCGAGCTGGGGCGAACTTCTGCAGCAGGCCTGGACGCACATGGATTCCTGGTGGATTGGAGCATCTGTTATAGGAGCCATGACTATAACGCTCATTGCGGTCACATTCATCGGAGAGGCTGTGAGGGAGGCGTTTGATCCTAAGATGTATACGACGTATGAATAAACCGGATATCGAATATCGGACATCGAACTTCGAAAAACAAACCACGAATCACGAACCACGAAGTACGATATTCGAAATTCGATGTCCGAATCAAAAACCATAAACAAGAAATCAAGAGTGAACATGGTCAGAATAATGGGAAAAACGTTTGCAAGGCTTGCCCTGGTTGCCGGAATAATATTTCTGCATGCGCCGTCATATGCTGCCGCTCCGGAAATCCCGAAAGATATAAAATGGCTCACGAATGACTCTGATCCCGTATTTGCTTCGTCTGAAGCA
>JAHJQU010000139.1 GCA_018819005.1 Pseudomonadota bacterium
AAGGTCGGAATGGTCGGGGATGGAATAAATGATGCGCCTGCACTTGCCCAGGCCGATATCGGAATCGCCATAGGAACAGGTACGGATGTCGCCATTGAAACAGCCGACATTATACTTTCAAGCGGAAATCTGCTTGGTGCTGCCAAAGCCATAAAGCTTAGCAAGGCAACAATGAATACTATAAAACAGAATCTCTTCTGGGCATTTTTTTACAATATAGTACTTATACCTGTTGCAGCAGGCATCCTGCAGCCGTTTGAGTTTTTCCCTGACTCTTTAAGACAGCTTCATCCTATATTTGCAGCAGGAGCAATGGCATTCAGCAGTATTTCCGTTGTTGGAAACAGCCTGCGCCTTCAGCGAGCAAGGATAGAATAATTTATTATTACACAGGTATAAATGTTAGGCCCGATAAACTGTTATGCAAATGCTTCAAAGCCCGGTTGGGTTAAGACAGTGAGCCTGTATTATATTACCACCTAAAAAGGACGGGCTTCATGGAACCATTAACCCTTTTTGAAACCGCGGCCGTCACGGACGGTGAGAGCTACCGCATCGAGCATCCCCACACACCGGCCGGCGGATCGCGATCCCGGCAGCCGGCTGTCGGTTAACTCACCGAATTGAATTCCAATCTGGCTTTTGATAACGATGCGGCATGAAGAGGAATTCGGGTGTGGTGTATTTAAGGCATACAGGATAAAGTACTTGCTTGAACTTGACACACAAACCGAATAATGAAGTACATCAACAGTTGAAAAGCAAATTTTCATCATTGATACTCTGCTATCAGGCGTGCAGGTGAAAACAGATAGAAGCGGGAGGTAATGGAAATGATCCAGACAGTTTTTGCTGCGATAATGGCCAAAGAAAAAATCATCACAAATTTAATTGCTGTCTGTCCGGATGGGATCATCGGTGTGGATATCCACGGCACTGTGGTGATTTTCAATGGAAAAGCTGCGCAGTTGACACGGCGCAAAGCCGGAGATGTCCTCGACAGACTGGATATTGGTCAAATTTACGGGGAGCGGGAACGGGCTCGCCGGATCAAGGCAGCCATCTATTCTGAAGAGCATGGCGGTTCCGGCCGCCTGGAGGGGTTCGAAACCAGCATTGTGGATAGTGCCGGCAAGACTGTTCCGATTCGTCTTTCTGCGGTGCTGATCATGGATAATAACACCGAGGTGGGAAGCGTCGGGTTTTTTCATGACATGACCGACCAGAAAGCCCTGGAGGAAAGGCTCAATAACCTTTCCATTACCGATGGCCTGACCAACCTATTCAACCAGCGTCATTTTCATTTCTCTCTCGCCGATGAAATCGACCGAGTCAAACGGTATCGCAGTCCATTGAGCCTGATCTGCTTTGACCTGGACCGATTCAAAGACTGCAACGATCGGTATGGACACCTGGAGGGTGACAATGTCCTGCGGCGGGTAGGAACTCTCCTCAATACTGTGACCAGGTCTTCGGACAAGGCCTTCCGATATGGCGGAGATGAATTCTTCGTTCTGCTGCCGGAAACAAATCTGAACCAGGCAACGATCACCGCCGAAAAGATCCGCCAGATGTTCAATGACAGCTGGCCTTATGAGAATGGAAAAGACGGTTCAAATCCTCGGGTTACATTAAGCATCGGTGTGGTCGAGCGGAAAGAAGAAATCTCGGGTGATGCCCTGGTCAAACGCGCTGATGTTGCAATGTATGCTGCCAAATTCCAAGGCGGCAATAAGGTAGTGGCCGGCTGAGGCGGAAGAGACACTGATTCACTTCTGCCAAGTCGTCGAACTTAATGAACTCGCAAAAAGTCGAATTTCAGACGGCAAATAAAAAAGCTCATTATGCAAGGCGCACAAATCTTGAGGATACTAGTACGCTGCAATGACGAAAGATGAAGTGCAACACATCAGAATGGCTTTCCCCGAAGCCGTCAAGCTTAATCACCCTGTTCAGCCATGAAATTATCATACAATTTTTCAAGCCCGAGCTTGTGTTTGGCCTCTTCCTGGGCAAGGATTTTGAACATCTTCACTTGTTCTTCGTTCTTGTTTTCGCTGGCAACATCATTATAAAATTTGAGGGCTTTTTCTTCACGCTTCATGGCAATTCGCAATATATCTTTATAATGCATACCTTTTTCATATTCCATATCAACAAGATAATTGCTGCGCTTTAAATCCGGAATCCACTCAAACTTATATTCAGATATTTTCCCCTTATCAGATAATATGCCTTCAAGCATTTTCTGGTGTTTTCTTTCCTCATCTGCAAAACCGGCAAACAGCTCTTTGGCTCCTGAGAATTTTTCCTGACTGCTAATTTCATCATAAAATGCAGCGGCCTCTTTTTCTTTTTCAATTGCATAGGTTACAACTTCCTCAAAAGATCCAAAACTCATGATACCCTCCTTTTAGTATTTTTCCTGATTGTCATAACAAATCGCCAATTTTACATTTATTTACCAAACCACCTATTTATTGCAATATAATTACCTGTATGATATAAAGCAAAGGAAAATCGCAAAACATTTATCCCAGAAAATATTACTGTTTATTATCTTACTCCGTATGGATTCATCTTCCGGTCTGTTTTTTTATTTGTATAGCACATTTTTTCAGAACCACTTGCAAATATTTTAATAGGAATTATTATCATTAAGATCTTATTTAATAAAAAATTTAGCGGAGGTCAATAAATGGCAACATTAAAAGGCACAATGACTGAAAAGAACCTTCTTTCTGCCTTTGCAGGTGAATCTCAGGCTCGCAACCGTTACACATATTTCGCAAGCAAGGCAAAAAAAGAAGGATTTGAACAAATTGCTTTTATTTTTGAAGAAACAGCTAACCAGGAAAAAGAGCATGCCAAGAAATTTTTTAATTTCCTGGAAGGCGGAGAAGTAGAAGTATCGTCATTCTTTCCGGCCGGAGTTGTTGGAACAACTCTTGATAACTTGAAGACTGCCGCTGCCGGTGAAAATCACGAGCATACCAACCTTTATCCTTCTTTTGCAAAAACCGCCAGGGAAGAAGG
>JAHJQU010000140.1 GCA_018819005.1 Pseudomonadota bacterium
GGAATAAGAAAGGCAAACAGGTAGGGAGTATAAGCTTGAAAGAAGATGTTGTTGAAAAAACAAAAAAGACGGCGGCGCTGTATTTCAAGGATGTGACAGGCGAAAGGCCTTACGAACTCTGGAAGTCCTTTGATAAAAACCTTGCGAATGATCTTTCCCTTTTTATCACGGGACAGATGTATGCCAGGGAGAAAATTCCTCATACTACTAGGCAACTTGTTACGGTCGCAGCCCTTACAGTTTTATCCCGGCCAGATGAATTGAAGCTTCATATTCAGGCCGCGTTGAATGTCGGCTGCAAACCTGAAGAGATAGCGGAAGTGATTTTTCAGACATGCATATACGGAGGTGTTCCTGCAACAAATTCCGCTTTAAAAGTATTAAGGACGGTTCTCGAAGAAAAAGGATTGTGGCCGATTTCATGAGAACAACCCGCGAAGGTATCAAAAAGGTATTAAAATTGATTAATGAATCGTGCAATTGTTGCACTAATTATATAAACACGAAAGTTTTTAACGGGAGTTAAACCATGAAACCTTATTTTGAAAAAATGCCCGATTTCGGCAGAGGGCTTTCAGAAGGCCAGAAAAAAAGCAACAAGGAGAATGTTACACAAATAAAAGAAGTTGAAAACCAGGTGAAGGCAGAGGTTGAAAAGGTAAAAAATGCCGGCATGTCAACCGAAAAAATAAATGACAGGGGTGAGATGACCGTCTGGCAAAGGCTCGCGTACCTGGTTGATCCGGGAACCTGGTGCCCTTTGCACACCATTTTCAATCCCACCGATAATTCCGAAGGAACAACCAATGTTATTGACGGTCTTGGAAAAATATCAGGCAAATGGGCTGTTATCATCGGCTTTGACAATAAGGTCATGGCCGGGGCCTGGCTTCCGGGACAGTCCGAAAATGTGCTTCGGGCCACTGATTTGGCCAAAAGACTGCATATCCCCCTTGTCTGGCTTGTAAACTGCAGCGGAGTAAAATTACCCGAACAGGAAAAATTTTATGGCGGCCGCCGTGGATCGGGGACAACATTTTTCAGGCATGCCGAACTTGAAATCATGGGCATCCCGATTTTAGCCGGCATATACGGCACCAATCCTGCGGGTGGCGGCTACCAGGGAATAAGCCCTACGGTTTTGTTTGCCCATAAAAACTGCAATATAGCGGTAGGCGGCGGCGGCATTTTAAGCGGGATGTCTCCCAAAGGACACTTTGATCTGGAAGGCGCTGAAATGCTTATTTCCTCTGCAAAGCAGTTCAAAGCCAAACCGCCTGGGGCTGTTGAGGTTCATTACGATGCAACAGGCTTCTTCAGATATGTTTATGAAGAAGAGACGGGCGTTCTTGACGGCCTTAAAGATTACATGAAAGATATGCCTGCATATAACCCCAAATTTTTCAGGGTTGCTGAACCCAGATCTCCCAAATTTCCAGCTGATGATCTTTATTATCTGATTCCTTTCAACCAGAAGAGAACATACGATTTTAAAGATATTCTGTCCCGTTTAGTTGACGGCAGCGAACACATGGAGTACCGCCCGGATTATGGCCCGGAGGTATATACCGGATTGTGCAAACTGGACGGTTTTGTAGTCGGCTGTATCGGGAACAACCAGGGCTTTCTTAAAGAAAACTATCCCGAATATGCACCTTACCCGGGAATCGGCGGAAAGCTTTACAGGCAGGGACTTATCAAGATGAATGAATTTGTCACATTGTGCGGACGTGACAGGATTCCCATTATATGGTTCCAGGATACTTCCGGAATTGATGTCGGCGATATAGCGGAAAAAGCCGAGCTTCTCGGACTTGGCCAGTCTCTCATTTATTCCATACAGCAGACAGACGTTCCTCAGCTTCTTGTTGTCTTGAGAAAAGGCTCTGCGGCGGCTCATTACATCATGGGAGGTCCGACCGCAAACAGGCACAATGCTTTTACAGTCGGCATTGCCACAACGGAGATTTATGTTATGCACGGGGAGACAGCCGCTGCGGCTTCATATTCGCGCAGGCTGGTAAAGGAAAAAGCTTCCGGAAAGCCTCTTGAGCCCATAATCGACAGCATGAACAAGCTGGCACAGGAATATTATGACTATTCAAGGCCTGCATACTGCGCAAAGCATGGTCTTGTTGATGAAGTGGTCAATTTATCGGATTTAAGAAAATATCTCGTTGCCTTCACGGGCGCCTCTTACCAGAATCCAGGATCAATCTGCCCGCAGCACCAGATGCTTACTCCAAGATCTATAAAAGGATGAAGGTGATTTCCGTGTGCGGTCTTTTATTAAAGGCCGCACATACAATAACCCCAAACCGAGAACTGGTATTTTATGTAACAATGTTAATGCATTGTCTGATGGATACAAGATACTAAAGCCTGACAGTCGGCTCATCTTCCGGGGAGGAACCTGCATTGGAAAGGTCTATGCTGATTTCTACCGGCTCAACGAAAACCTCGATTTTATGATTTCAACGCCTCCGGAAGCGAACATTTCAGTGCGGCAATTTCCCCATTGCATACACGTTTCCGGCTAAAATGTGTGCTCCCTGAGATACCGCTACGGATAAAAACAAGTTTAAATGTTTAAGACGTCCCCTAAATTGTCCCTAAATTGTCCCAAGCGGGTGCATAGCAATAACGACAGCCATGAGTGCATCCACGATAGAGATTGCACGCAAGCTCCGAGTACTCCCGCGCCCTCCCCCTGGGTTCATAAACAATATTCATAACTGCGGTTTTCTCTTTGCCTTGTATTTGGCCGGCGCTTCACGCACTCCCAGAGGCAACTCCTGCCGCTTACCCAGAGCTTCGTTAATTACAACCAGCCTGCCGTCGTCTTCCGCTTCAAGTTGCGCGTTCGCATTCAGTAATTCAATGCCGTACACTGTTCCATCCGGAGCGATGTCCACATTCATCTCGTCACTCACCCGAATCGTATCCACCTGCGCCTTCTTCTGGTGCAACCGCAAATAGGCAATGTTACGTGCGGGATCATATGTCAGTTTCATAGCGCTTGTTCCTCCTTGCTCAATAATACCTTACCACAACCGTGATGACAAGCCATCCTTCTTCCTCTACAGCGAATGCTTCAACCTGTTTAGTTTTATATGAACGCCCCTGCCATAAGTCATCAAAGGGGAAATTCCGGCGAAAACCTCTTCGCC
>JAHJQU010000141.1 GCA_018819005.1 Pseudomonadota bacterium
AAGCCCTCTGCGAATTTCTTATCTTTCTTTTTCCTGCTGACGATATATTTATTTAAATCTCTCATATTTTTTTCCTCCTTCTTAAAAAATCTTTCCTGTATGTCTCCGCTCGCTCAATTTCCTGTTTCGGCGTTTTCTGGGTTTTCTTTATGAAGCCATGCGTTAATATCACCACTGAATGAGTGTCAAAAAAGCAAAATATCCGATATATTGGAGCCATATTGAACCCTGCATTCAAATATCCCGTCTGTGCCGATCAGTTTTTTAAAATATGTGGATGGCAAGAATTCCAAGTCCTCTAAAAGTTTGAGAGTCCATAATAATTTCTGAGCAACCTTGCCGGATAAAGAATCAAAAAATTCCTGGACAGGGCACTTTCCGTCCGCAGTTTCGTAGAAAATTACTCTTCGATTCATGCTTGTATGTTAACCTGGACGTTAACCATTGTCAAGTGAATTTGCGAACACATAATCGTTCAAAATATAGAAACACATAATTTCATGGGCGTTATGCCTCTCCCAATTCTTAGAAAGTTTCTTTTTTACCTACGTCCCCAAGAGTCACATTTGTATCAGGCAGCTCAGGTAGCGTCGGTTAAGAACAGATACTTTAAAGCATATTTTACCGGATTACTTCAGGGTAGACAGAGGGAAAGAGGTATTCATACCAAAATTAGAGTAAAGCTTGCGGCAAAGATGCTTGTAATTGCCTGGGCTGTGATGAAGAGAAAGGAGGCTTTTGATCCTGGTCGTTTGAATATCGGATAGACAAGTTGTTTTAATTTCGGCAAGAGAGCCCGATTACGAACGTTGAGGCTAAGACCTCGGGAGGGACAATTCTGGGCCTCTTACTAAACTTTAGAGTCTGAATAAGGGATGATAGGTGGCGCTGCATAAGCAGAGCATGCCGGATAATGATAACGATCAGACGGATGAAGTTCGTACCGGTAAGAGAATTGCCGAAAAAGATGTTGAAAACCAACAGGAGAAGTGCGCCCTTAAAAAGACTTACTTTCTAACATCTTTAATTAATTGAATAATAAAATTTATTATTTTCTAGTTGACAAGGAGACTATAGGATGTCCCCGATATCGCAAAAGGATATTTGTTCAAAATCAAACAGCTCCTTTTTTTTGTTCTGCAATAATATCGATGAGTTCGTAAAAAGTCAAAGTTCCGACGGCAAAGTAAAAAGATCATTATTCAAGGTGCGCGAATCTTAAGGAATAAAGCGTACTTATTGGTACGCTACAATGACGAAATCAGATTTCACGCTCATTGCACCCCACATATGTCCAACCCCTCGTTTATCGTTACAATCCTCATATCGAAATGACTCGAACGAGTGTGCTCTATAAGTTTTGTAAGGACTTCGTTCTTGTTATATAATATTTCGTCAAGATGACATGTGGCCCCACTCGACAGTCCAACGATCGTGTCGCCGGCCTGGGCAATTTCCGACAAAGGGACGAAATAGTACCAATTAAAAAGTCCTTTGCCGTATCTTCCCTTTGCGCCGGAAGGACTGAAAAGAAGCGTTTCTCCCGGCTGAAAGACGCCGTCCCTTTGAGACACTTTTACTTTCACAACGATATTATGCAGGTAAAGGATCAGCCATTTTCTTTCTGCGCCTGCCCTATCGATAAGCGCCTTCATCTTATCTATATTGTTGCTGATCGGGTATGATTTCAACTCGTATCTGTCCGGGACTGCCTGATTCAAGGCGCTTTGTCCTCCTCTTGCAGAACGATAGTATTTACTCGCCAGTTCTCTCACACGGACACTGTTATTATTATAGGGATAGGCCAGATTGTTTACCTTAAGTCCCCACCCCTCAATGGTCGCCTTCGATACTGATAAATTGTATTCAATTTGATCATCGGTTAAACTCTTCAGTTTCGAATGAGAAACCGTATGGCTCATTATCTCGAAGTCGTTATCCTGAAGCTCCCGGAGCTGTGAGACAGTCATATGGTTCTTTGTATTAATCCAGTCCGTCACAACCGCAAAACTTGCCTTTGCGCCATGTTTTTTGAATACCTCCATCGCTACCAGATAATCCGTATCATTCCCGTCGTCAAAGACAAAAGTGAGCAAAGGCGCCGGTCCGTATTCCGAAAAGTGGTCCTGTACGGCGATGCTGCTGCACGAAGAGAGCAGCAAAACAGCTATGACAAAGGTTATAAATTTCTTCATTTTATAATATTAATAGGTGAAAAAGGGCGCCACTGTTCCTCATCTCCCCCTCACATCGTAATGGAACATAGGGTGAGGTCAGTATCACGGCGGCTTATATCCCGGCCTGTCTTTTTGCCAGGGCGATTATTTCTTGATGTCTTCTACTGCCTTATCGACTTTCTTGCCGGCGCGCTCCAACGGGCCTTCCTGACAGCCCAATAGCACAACAATAAGGGCGATTATCGCCAACACGGTGAAGATACTCTTACCATTTTTCATCATTTTTATCTCCTTTTGCGGATGGATGAACATGCCTTAAATCTTGCTCACAGAATTGAGCAGTGATTCACAATCATGGCCTGATTTATGGCTTCGAATATATAAGAACTTTCTTTTTATGCGAGTAAATATATGAACGCTGCGCTTGTATGTCAATGACATAATAACAGGAATTACATTAATTTCCGTGGGAATTCGGGGGACGGTATACATAATTCGGTGTATTGCGCACTTGTTTCCGGTCATGATGGCATTTCAAAATAATTGATTGTGCGGGGATAGCATTGTTTTTAATCTAATTCATAGAAGGCTGTATTCACATACATTTTTCCGCAACTTTTCCGTCTTTCCGGCAGACGAGCAGTACCTCACTCACTAACTCGGTGTCGATCATCCGGGGGAAGAGTACAAGCTTCTTCTGAAATCGCAATCCCAGTGGCATAAATACATGATTATACCACCACAGCGCCTTCTTGCGCCGATGTGTGAGGAACCACATCCCGATAACGAGCAGGCGCGACGATTTCGGCTTCATCCCATAAATAGCGCTCTGCTCCACAGTGAAGCCGTGCTCCTTGAGCTTGGCGAGCAGGTACTCCGGTTCATAACGGCGCCGGTGCCCTACGAAGTCATCGAATGCCGTCCATTGCGATGGGTGGAGCGGTACTGAGAGAAGAAACGCTGCGCCGAGAGCGGCTACACGTGACAACTCGGCAAACGCACCATCATCATCGTCAACATGCTCGACAATGTCGAGGGCACAGACGAGATCGAACATACCGTCAGGAAACGGAAGCGAGGACACGAGACCAGAAATTGCGTTTGCTCCACGTGCGCGCAGCTTGGCA
>JAHJQU010000142.1 GCA_018819005.1 Pseudomonadota bacterium
ATAGATCATGGTGAAAGTTATTACACTGTGTACGCCCATCTCGAAGAAAATTTTAAATCAAAAGGCGATCTGGTGGAAGCAGAAGAAGTAATAGCCACAGCCGGCGATGCTGGTTCTTTATCCGGTCCCGGACTATATTTCGAAGTGCGGCATCATGGGAAACCCGTCGATCCGGTCGAATGGTTTAAGCCGTCGTAAAAAAATATCTGTGCCATTTAAATGGTGAGAACGGCATAAGTAAGTTTACAAGATTATTTCCTGCCACTCTTTTCAGTACCCCCTTGAGGGGTACTCTTTTCGGTACCCCTCAAGGGGTGGAAAAACGCAGGAAATAATCTCTTACTTACTAAGAAGGGATAGAAGGAGAGAAAATGAACCAAAAGAAAAACCGTCATATAAAACTTTGGATAACGGTGATAATTGCCGCAGCTTTTTTAACTGCAGGCGCCGGTTTTTACCGCGATCTCTCGGCAAGCGGCGAAGAAACTTATAAAGGCCTGAAAATATTCAGCGATGTAATTGAAATAATCGAAAACAATTACGTTGACCCGGTTGACACTAAAGATCTTATACAAAAAGCCATCCAGGGCATGGTTCATGGTCTGGATCCGCATTCATCGCTTCTCCCTCCCGAAGCCTTCGAAGATCTGCAAATAGATTCTGAAGGAGAATTTCCGGGTATAGGAATACACATAACATTCCAGAATAATTTTGTTACGGTTATTTCTCCTATTGAAGGAACACCGGCTTTTAAAGCCGGGATAAAAGCAAAAGACAAAATAATCAGGATAGACGGAGTTACTCCCAAGGACCTGAGGGATGCTGTAAGCAAAATGAGAGGCCCGAAGGGAACTACGGTTGTTGTGACCATATCAAGGGAAGGCGAAACAGAACCACTTGAATTTACTCTTGTGCGGGATATAATTCCTGTCGAAAGCATAAAATCCGTATCAATAAAACCCGGCTATGGCTATATATGGATAACAAACTTTACAGGTAACACAACGGATGATTTTATTAAAGCTTTAGAAAAACTTGAATCAGGTGCCGTTCCCCTGAAAGGCCTTATACTTGACCTTCGCGACAACGGAGGCGGCCTTTTAAATCAGGCGGTCAAACTTTCGGATATATTTATAGAAGACGGGAAAATTCTCTCGATAGAAGGACGGCATAAAAAAAATTCAAAGATTTATAATGCTCATCCGGATAAGGTGAAAAGAACATATCCCATGATGGTTCTCATTAACAGCGGAAGCGCAAGCGCGGCAGAAATTGTAGCCGGAGCTCTCCAGGATCATAAAAGAGCTCTTCTCCTGGGAACAACATCTTTCGGAAAAGGATCTGTTCAGAGTGTTGAAACATTACGGGACGGATATGCCCTCAAGCTCACAATTGCAAGGTATTATACGCCGAGTGGGAGATCCATACAGGCAAAGGGCATTGAACCCGACATTGTATTGAGACATAAAGCATCAGGTGATGAAAGCGGTTACGATGATGATGGCATGCTTAAAGAAAAAGATTTAAAAAATCATCTTGATGCAAATCCTGATGAAAAGAAAAAAGATAAAGAGCCCGTTTCAGGCGCCAAAACAGACAAAGAGAAAAAGGACCCCGTGAAAAAAATAAAAGTGCGCGGCTCTGATTACAGGCTCGGCCCCCTCACAAGCGAAGGGCTTCAGTCTGATAACCAGGTAATGCATGCGCTGGAAATACTTTTAAGTTATGAAATATTCAAAAACAAATTAACCCCTTAACATTATCTATCATTCAGTTCTTTGCTTGGGCTTATGGCTAAGAAAAAAAAATTGAAGCAAAATAATCCTGGATCGAAAAAGGCAGGGGCTTTTAAATCAAATATCAGGAAAGTTTTAGCGGGATTCTTCATCCTCATGATATTGGTAGTCGGAGCCGGCTTTTTTGTAAATTATTATATATTAAAAAAACAGCCTGAAAAGAAAGAGCCTGTATCAAAACAGCCTGTTTTTGAGGTTTACCCGAAAGGCGATGAGCCTTCGGGCAAAATACCTTCAAAAGCAAAAAAACAGCCTGCCGGCTCTTTGCCGAAAATAGCAATTATCATAGATGATCTGGGATACGACAATGAGCTGGCAAAAAAATATCTGGAGCTTGATGCAGCCTTTACGTTTTCACTGCTTCCTTTCAGCCCTTTTCAAAAAAACATAGCGCAAGCAGCCCACAATAAAGGAATTGAAACGATGCTCCATCTTCCCATGGAGCCGGAAGAATATCCTGAGGTCTCCCCTGGCCCAGGGGCTCTTCTTACATCGATGTCGCCCGACCAGCTTATAAGCCAGCTCAACAAAAACCTTGATGATATTCCTTTTATTAAGGGCGTAAACAATCACATGGGCTCAAAAATGACCGGTATAGACACTCAGATGTATCAGGTTTTTTCCGTCCTGAAAAAGAGAGGTCTTTATTTCGTCGACAGCCGGACAACGGCAAAGACTCTCTGCAAACCTTCGGCAAGGCTATTAAAAGTCTCTTTTGCTGAAAGAGATATTTTTATCGATCACATACAGGATTCCGCATATATACGGGAACAGATAAATAAACTGATTAAGCATGCAGGCAAATACGGTGAAGCTGTTGCAATAATTCATCCGTATCCCGAAACATACCAGGTGATACGGGAAATGCTGCCTTA
>JAHJQU010000518.1 GCA_018819005.1 Pseudomonadota bacterium
CAAACAGATCATGTTCATTTGCTGGTATTCGTGCCGCCTAAAGTTTCAATTTCAAGTTATGTTGGTACTGTAAAAGGTCGAACAGCAATTCGAGTGTTCAACCGCTTTCGCAAGTTAAAAGAAAAACCCTATTGGGGTAACATAACTGGCACAGGGATAATACTTCACGAGCACTTGGGATTGAGCGAACCACGCTTTGGCGCAAAATGAAAAAATACGGCCTCTTAACCCCGATCATCCCCTCCACGGATGGGAAAACGTTGCAAAAATAGTTGCAGGAATGGTTGTGCAACCTGTTTTTTGTTCATTTTCAAGCTGTTAAATTCATTACGACCTGTTTCAACCCCCCATGTTGCACGCCTGCAACTAAAAAATAACCCTGTCCGGCCCTGCCCTGTACCATATTACATCAGTATTTCATGTAACTTCAGTAAGATAAAAATCATTAACCGATTATGGCATAATCAATGCAATCAACTGACCAGTCAGTTTAAAGTTATCAGTAAACAGGTGCGAGGCGTTCTTGAAACCGGACAGGGAAAATATAAAGGTGCTGGTTGTGGATGAGGATCCTGAAATGCGGATGTTTTTAGCAACTGTTCTCTCATCCGGAGGTTTTATGCCCGTCATAACCGAAAACGGGGCGGAAGGCCTGCGCAGGGCCGCGGAAGAAAAACCCGCGATCATCATTCTGGATGTAATGATGTCCGGAAGAGTGAATTTCCAAATCTATCACAGTTTCAGGCAGGACAAAAAACTCCGGAATATTCCGATAATAATGCTATCCGCACTCTCCCGGGACACCGTCTTTCATTTTCAGAAGTATCAGAGTCCTGAATTCGGTCACAGAGTGCCTGAACCCGAAGCATTTCTTGAAAAACCCCCGGAAGCGGATGAACTTCTTGAAATGGTGAACAGACTATCATCCGGCCCCTGATTCCGGAAAAGGTGAAAAATGTCTAATGGATTAAGACTAAAGAAAGTGGCCTGAACTGATGAATGACAGCATTGATACCAAACTGTATAAAGAAGTGGAAAAATTCGGAGCAATGGACATGGAAGTTTGCATGCAGTGCGGCGCCTGCAGCGCATCCTGTCCGCTGTCCAGCGGAACGAATCCATTTCCGCGAAAGATATATCGGTATCTACAGCTTGGATTAAGGGACAAACTCCTCAAGTCGTCCGAACCCTGGCTGTGCTACTACTGCGGAGAGTGCAACAAGGATTGCCCACGGGGAGCCGAGCCGGCCGAAACGATGATGGCAACCCGCCGCTGGTTGACCGCTCAGTACGACTGGACAGGGCTTGCCAGGCGGTTCTACCTCTCTGAGGCATGGGAAATCGGTGCGTTGGGTTTTGTTGCGCTTTTTATCATTTTGCTTTTTGTTCTATTCCACGGTCCTATCATTACCGATCGCGTTGCTGTTAATTCCTTTGCGCCCGTATTGTGGATTGAGATCGGCGATTTGATTATGGCCGCGATCCTGTCGACTTTTCTGCTGTCAAACGCCTTCAGAATGTATCGCTTCATCATGAGCGGTACGAAAGTGCCTTTCCGGCTCTATATCACGGAAGCCAAAGCCTTTGTCCTGCACTTTACGACCCAGAAGCGCTGGAGGGAATGCGGGGAAGACCGGAGTCGATGGATAAAGCACTTTCTCCTGGTTACCGGCTATTTGACCATGATGACCCTGATCATCGTTTTTATCCGCTGGTTCCAGGTCGATGACAGCAGTTGGCATTTTACAAGTATCTTCGGCTACTACGCAACAGGAGTCCTGCTCATTATAACCGTGGAAATGTTTCGCAGCCGTCTTAAAAAGCAGGAAACAATCCACCGGTATTCCCACATGTCCGACTGGCTTTTTTTGATTCTCCTTTTTTTCACATCATTAACCGGCATCATGATGCATATCATTCGTCTCGCCGGATGGCCGATGGGAACGTACGTCATGTATGTCATCCACCTCGCCGTTGCAGTTCCGATGCTTGTAATTGAGGTTCCTTTCGGCAAATGGTCTCACCTTTTTTACAGACCGCTGGCCGTGTTTTTAGCAACTGTCAGGGAGAAGGCATCAAAAGATTCCGGTGTCGATGTTGAAGACATAAAAGCCGAGGTCGGCGAAACCTTCATGACTTGTTTGCAATGCGGCACCTGCACGAGCGTATGTCCGGTGAACCTGGTTTCGTCCTACAGCCCTCGCAAGATCCTGCGTCACCTCTCATTGAAAACCGGCACCGAGCAGTCCGTCGACCAGGCCGTCTGGAGCTGTTTCACCTGCAATGCCTGCGAGGTGAACTGTCCCCGCGGCATACAGATCATCGACGTCATGAAGGCGGTGCGCGGACTCAATGTAGCCGGCGGAAGGATCCCCGGGTTCTTAGAGGCGCCGCTGAACAGCCTGAAAGAAAACGGCAATCCCTGGGGAGGTCTTCGCGAAAAACGTACTGAATGGGCAGGAGATATAGACATCCCTGCTTTTACTGCCGAGCACGAGTATTGCCTGTTCACCTGTTGCACTACGGCATATGACCAAAGCAACAGGAAAGCCGGACAGGCTCTTCCCCGGCTTCTTGAATATGCAGGGGTTTCTTTCGGTACCCTTGGAACTGAAGAGAATTGCTGCGGGGACCAGGCCCACAAGATAGGTGCAGGCAATATCTTCCAGGAGCTGTCCCGAAAAAATACGGAGCTTTTTTTACGCGCCGACTTACGGAAGATACTGACCGTTTCGCCTCATTGCCTGAACGCTTTTATAAATCTCTATCCAAATCTGGGGGGTTTTATCGACACTGAGCATTATTCTGAACTTCTGGACCGACTCCTCACGGAAGGCCGGTTAAGGCCAGCGCTGGAAGTGGCATCCGTCGTCACCTACCATGATCCGTGCTATCTGGGACGTCACAATGGCATCTATGAAGCGCCCCGCAGAGTTTTGCGAAGCATTCCTGGCCTTAGTCTGGTCGAGATAACTAACAACAGAGAGAGCAGCCTGTGCTGCGGGGGGGGTGGCGGCGGCGCGTGGAACGATTCTCCGCGTCGTCGGAATCTTGGCGTACTGCGCGTAGAAGAGGCTCTGGGAACCGGTGCCGAGATAATTGCCACCGCCTGTCCCTATTGCATCCGCATGCTCAACGACGCCATAAGAGAACTCGGCGTCGAAAAACAAACGCCGTATGCGACCTGGCTGAACTGCTGTTACAGTCGGTTGTGGCGAGGGATGAAGCAAACATGATCGGGCACATTGATTTGGGAATTAGCCGGGAGGTCTGCCATGTCTGAACGAATCGGGTTTTATATTTGCCATTGTGGCATCAACATTTCTTATCGGGTCAGGGTGCAGGAAGTGGCCAGGTATGCGGCCACATTACCGAACGTAGCGATTTCACGGGATTACCTCTTCATGTGTTCCGATCCAGGACAGGAACTCATCGAAAAGGATATTCGGGAGCATCATCTCACCCGCGTTATCGTGGCCTCCTGTTCCCCGCGGATGCACGAAAAAACCTTTCGGGGGGCCTGCAAGAGGGCCGGTCTCAACCCATATCGGGCATTCCACATGGTGTGCGTGCGCGAGCATGTTTCGTGGGTCACAGAAAATGAAGACGAGGCCACGGAAAAGGCTAAAAACCTGGCCAGAGCCGGTATTCTGCGCGTGGTGTACCAACATGACCTGATACCAGCAGTTTTTCCGGTATGCACGAACACCCTGATCGTGGGCGGGGGAATCGCCGGCATGCAGGCATCTCTTGACGTGGCCAAGGCCGGATTCAAAGCCTACCTGGTAGAAAGACAGCCTACGATCGGCGGGCACATGCTGCAATATGACAAGACCTTCCCCACACTTGATTGTGCAGCCTGCATAGGCACGCCCAAGATGGTCTCCGTCGGTCAGGATTCCAACATCGAATTGCTCTCCTACAGCGAGGTGGAGGATGTCAGCGGCTTTATCGGCAACTTCAGAGTAAAAGTCCGGCGAAAGGCCCGCTACGTAGAAAATAATTGTACCGGATGCGGCGAGTGCGAAAAGTTCTGCCCGATTGATTTTCCCAATGATTGGGATGTGAACACCAAAACCAGAAAGGCTATTTACCGGCCTTTCCCCCAGGCGGTACCGATCACTTACTGCATCGACAAATACGATCGCGCCCCTTGTGTTCAGACTTGTCCGGCCGGAACCAACGTGCAGGGTTACGTCGCGCTCATCAGGTCAGGCAAATACCGGGAAGCGCTGAGTCTTATTATGGAACACCTGCCCTTGCCCGGAACCCTCGGACGCGTCTGTCCGGCACCGTGTGAACAAGTCTGTCGCAGATCCGAAGTGGACGCCGCTGTTGCCATCCGTGATCTGAAGCGGTTTGCGGCAGACCAGGTAGACCTTTCGGAGTTGCCGCTGCCCAAAATCGAAGACCGTCCTGAGAAAGTAGCGGTTATCGGTTCCGGACCGGCCGGCCTTACAGTGGCGTATTTCTTACGGTTGAAAGGCTACCAGGTCACCGTTTATGAGGCGCTGCCGATGCTGGGAGGCATGCTTCGTGTGGGCATCCCCGACTATCGCCTTCCCCCTGAACTTCTGAACCGGGAAATCCAAAACATTCTCCGGTTGGGGATCCAAACCCGAACGGGCAAAAGATTCGGGGTCGATTTCAGCTTTGATGATCTGAGAACACAGGATTTTAAAGCCATCTTCCTCGGAATCGGCGCCCATCGCAGCTTGAAGCTCGGAGTCCGCGGCGAGGACGATTTCAAGGGTGTGCTGGATGCGGTCGCCTTCCTTCGGGAAGTGAATCTGGGACAACGAAAACCGCCCGGCAAACGGGTGGTTATCATCGGAGGAGGCAACGGTGCCGTCGATGCCGCCAGAGCCGCATTAAGAACAGGTTGCGGACATGTAGAGATCGTCTACCGCCGCAGCCGGGAGGAGATGCCCGCTTACCCGGAAGAGGTCAACGGGGCCCTTTCCGAGGGAGTAAAAATCCATTTTCTCACGGCTCCGTTGGGTATCCGGGGAGAAGGCGGCAGGGTCACCGGGTTTGAGTGCATCCGGACTGAATTGGGTCCCCCTGATGAAAGCGGACGACGTCGGCCGGTCCCGGTGGAGGGATCCGAGTTCGTCATCGAATGCGATACGCTCATACCGGCCATCGGACAGCAACCCGACGTTGATTGGGCTGCGAAAAACACGGTTGTGGAGATCTCGAAACGCAAAACAATCGTTGTGAATCCACACACCATGCAAACCAACATTTTAGATGTGTTCGGCGGTGGCGACGCTGTGAGCGGCCCGGCAACGGTAATCGAAGCGGTGGCTGCAGGTCGCAGGGCAGCAGAAGCGATCCATTCCTATATCATCGGAGAAGATATGGAAAGCTATGCCAAAGGATTGGCCGCCCGGGAACCTCTTGGCCAAAATTGGCTGGAAATCTCCAAGACTACTTCCAAAATAGAGAGAGCGTCGTTGCCGCATCTGGATGCTCTTGAAAGCGCCACCTCTTTTGCAGAGGTAGCTTTGGGCTTTGGCGAGGAACAGGCTCAAAAGGAAGCCGCCCGATGCGTCAATTGTGGCGGATGCTGTGAATGCAAGCTCTGCGAGAGTGCTTGCGAAGCCAAAGCGGTCAACCACTCCATGAAGGACAGGATAGAAGAAATCGAGGTCGGTTCCATCATTGTCGCCACCGGTTTCGATCCGCTCGATCCGACGCCGATTCAGCAATACGGGTATGGTAAATACGCCAATGTCTTTACCAATCTTGAATTCGAACGGTTGTCGAATGCCACAGGACCGACGAAGGGTAAGCTTCTTAAACGGGATCCAAAGGATCGTTTCAAGTTTACGGAGCCTCCGAAGAGCGTGGCGATCCTTCACTGCATCGGGAGCCGCGATTTAAACTACCACGAATACTGCTCGCGCACATGTTGTATGTATGCGCTTAAGTATGCCCATCTTCTGAAGGACAAATGCGGACACGATACCGAAATATACAATTTTTACATCGATATGCGTTGCTTCGGCAAAGGGTATGAGGAGTTTTACAAACGTGTCCAGAGCGAGGGAGTGCGGATGGTCCGCGGTAAAGCTTCCCGGGTGGATGAAAAGGACGGCATCCTGACGATCACCGCCGAGGATACGCTTTCCGACAGAATGCTGAAAGTTCCGGTGGAGATGGTGATTCTTTGTACCGCGATGGAGGCGCGTTCAGATGCAAACGAGGTGGCGCGCATCTTCGGGATCAGCACCGGAAGTGACGGATTCTTTCAAGAGGAACACCCCAAGCTCGAACCGGTTTCCACCCCCACCAGCGGTGTTTTTCTGGCCGGGGCTTGCCAGGGGCCCAAGGACATTCCCGATACAGTTGCGCACGCCAAGGGAGCCGCCGCCGAGGCCCTCGCCCTTTCCGCCTCCGGAAAAGTATCGGTCGCCCCAATGATTTCTTCCATCGAGCCGGACATCTGTATCGGCTGCCAGATATGTATCGGCTTATGTGCCTACTCGGCAATCGAGTTCAATGCATTGAAAGGGATCAGCGTAGTGAACGAAGCCGTGTGTAAAGGATGTGGAAGTTGCGCCGCTTACTGCCCAAGCGGAGCCGCCCAGATTCGGCATTTTACAAACAAACAGATTTTTGCGGAAATTGACGGCATCCTGGCCGCCTGAGCATAAAGGTCGAGGTGTTTTTTTCCAGTTCGTGTAAGAGAATAAATATTTCAGGGACACGATACAGAAAGGAGTTGAAAGATGAGTGAGTTTGAACCGACAATCGTGGCTTTTTTTTGCAACTGGTGCACCTACACTGCTGCGGATCTGGCCGGCACCTCCCGCCTGTCATACCCTTACAATATCAGAATCATCCGGGTCATGTGCACAGGCATGGTTGACCCTCAGTATGTCATCAAGGCCTTTCTGGAAGGCGCTGATGGAGTGCTGGTCAGCGGCTGCCGCCCCGGGGATTGTCACTATATCAACGGGAATTATAAGGCCCGGAGGCGAATCAAACTGCTCAAAGAGATTCTGCCCCAATTCGGTTTCGATCAGCAGCGGTTAAGATTAACCTGGATCGGTGCCAGCGATGGTGTTCATCTTGCCGAGATCATGCGGACTTTTACAGGGCAAATAAAAGCATTGGGACCAAGTCAGACAAAACTTAAAATGGTAATCTAAATGAAAAAGATGCTGGGTGTCAGGAAACCGATCGCATCAAATCCGGTTCCGATACTGAATTCAAAACAACCTTACCGGAGGCAGTTATGACCATCACGGCTAAAATTGACCTGAGGGAACAGAATCCGTTGGAAGCCCTGCAGCAGTTCTTTGCAGGCATTCTAAAATTAGAAGATATCGCAGCCATCCTGGTCCCTCAACGCCTTCCAACGAAAAATACTGTTATGCCCACCCTGGTAACCGACGCATCCTTCCTTGGAAGCGCTGATCCGCTTGCTCCGGCCTTTATGATGAATGCAGCCAGAATTGCCTCACGGCTGACCCGCAAACCAATGGGCGGCAAAGTGGCAGCCGTATTGCGCCCTTGCGAGATCCGCGCCTTTATTGAGCTGGTAAAACTTAAACAGGCCCTCAGGGAAGATATTCTTTTAATCAGTGTCGATTGCCTTGGTGCATTTCAGAACAAAGCATATTCAAAGTTTGCTGGGCAAAACGGACCAGAATCAACCATCCGTTTTTATAAAAACGTTATGGGTGGAAATATTACCGAAATGGAAGGGGCTGAATTTGCCACGGCCTGCAAGGCATGCGAATATCCGGTATCTGAAAATGCGGATATCCAAATCGGCTTATACGGCATGAAGACAGGCGAATCAATCCTTGTTAAGTCTCAAACTGAAGCGGGAGATCATATTTTAAAGCTGTTGAATCTTCCTGATACAAATGAACCGCCGGCTCGCCAGGATGCCATTAATACCTTAATTTCACAGCGTACCAGCTACCGGGATGAGATGTTTGCCAAAACCCGCGAGAACTCTGACAGCCTGGATAAAATGACCGCCTATTTTTCCAATTGCGTAAACTGCTACAACTGCCGGGTTGCTTGCCCTGTTTGCTATTGCAGGGAATGCGTTTTTGTGACCGATGTATTCAATCACGATCCTTATCAATATCTCCAATGGGCCGCACGAAAAGGGATCATTAAAATGCCAACGGATACACTGTTTTATCATATTACCCGCCTGGCTCATATGAGTACGGCCTGTGTCGGGTGCGGCCAGTGTTCCAACGCCTGCCCCAACGACATTCCTTTGACGGAGCTGTTCCGCACCATAGCCCATAAAACCCAAAAAATATTTGAATACGAGGCAGGTCGCAGTCTTGATGAGAAACCGCCGTTGTCCGAGTTCCGGGAAGATGAATTCAAGGAGGTTGTCGGTATAGACTAGCTTGTAGTGTTTGTATCATGGCTCTTTGCTAAACGACGGCTTAGAGTGGTTTGGGAGAATATGTTATGAATGATAAAATCGGAAAAGCGCTTGTGGTTGGGGCCGGAATCAGCGGCATCCGCTCCGCCCTCGATCTTGCGGAGACGGGGTACCGCGTAATCCTGGTTGACCGCGCACCTCATATCGGCGGAATTTTGAGCCGGCTCGATTACCAGTTTCCCACTGACAGGTGCGGGATGCGTAAAATGCTTCCGATGGTGAACAGGGATGCATCTTCACAGTATTGCCTGCGGAAGGGGCTTTTTCATGAAAATATTGAACTGCTTATGAGCACAGAGCCGGTATCGGTTCAGGGAGAAGCAGGTCATTACAGGGTGGCTCTGCGCAAAAAACCCTCTCTTGTCAGTGAAGAGCTCTGTATAGGGTGCGGTGAATGCATAAAAGTCTGCCCGGTTGAAGTCCCAGACAGTTTCAACGCGGGCTTTACGACCAGAAAAGCGATATATCTCCCGGTGCCTCACCGGATTCCCAATACGTTTGTGGTTGACACCGATTCATGCACCATGTGCGGCGCGTGCGAACCGGTATGCCCTACAGGAGCCATCAGGCTTTCTGAAAGGGAACGCAGGCAGTTTAAGATTCTGGTAGTGGACGATGAACTGATTGTGCGTGATTCCCTCAAAGAATTACTCGAGGATGAAGGGTACTCCGTCGACATGGCTGAATCCGGGACCGATGCGTTAGAACGGATGTCCGGACAAAAATACAACCTGATGCTCCTTGACATCAAGATGCCCGGGATGGACGGCGTTACGGTTCTCCGGAAGGCAAAAGAAGGGTTTCCTGACCTGACGGTGCTGATGATGACCGCCTATGCAACGGTTGAAACCGCTGTTGAAGCAATGAAAATAGGAGCCGTCGACTATCTGCTCAAGCCTTTTGAAACGGATCTCCTGATCCCGAAAATTGCCGGCATCTACAATGAATTTGAAATTGCAAGAGCCCGGTTTGTCGATGTGGAAGCAATTGTTCTTTGCTGCGGAACAGATTTTTTCAATCCGGCCGACGGAAAGGATACCTGCGGTTACCATACGCTTCCAAACGTCATAACGGGTATTGAGTTTGAAAGGATAGTAAGCGGCACCGGGCCCTGCGGCGGACAACTGGTGCGGCCTTCGGATGGGAAACGGATCGAAAAAATTGCATGGTTCCAGTGCGTTGGATCACGCGATCTGCAGAATAACGCCGATTTCTGCTCCAATATCTGCTGCATGTACGCCGTAAAGGAGGCTCTTCTGGCAAAAAGCGGGACAAACGGAGAAGCCGAAACGGTCATTTTTTATATGGACATGCGTACATTTGGAAAGTCATTCCAGAGGTACAGGGACAAGTCACAGGATGAATCCGGGGTCCGTTTTGAGAATGCACGAGTCCATTCGGTCGTGCCTGAAAAAGGAACCGGAAATCTCCTTGTCAGGTACGTCGATGACTGCGGGAAGATTCATGAAGAATGCTTCGGCATGATCGTGCTTGCTGTAGGTCAAAGGCCGGCACAGGGAAGTGCGGAGCTGGCCGGGATAACGGGAATTACTCTCAATCCGTGGGGATTCGCCGAAACTGCTCCGTTTTCATTAACTGAGACATCCAGGCCGGGAATCGTAATAGGCGGTTCATTTTCGGGACAAAAAGATATAAGCGAATCGGTTATTCAGGCATCTGCCGCAGCAGCCTGCGCATCAAGGGCTATCCTTGCTTCCGGAAAGAACCAGATGCCCGAACCGCCTCCGGAAACGGTTTCACCTGAACTGCAGCGGGAAACGCCGCGTGTATTGGCAGTTGTTTGTACCTGCGGCAAATCAATTCTGGCGGCCACCGATGAAACCGGACTTTCGGGGAGATTCAAGACCGATCCTGAGGTCAACCATGTTATTTTTTCCGAGCGTATCTGTACTGCGGACGGATGGGATGAACTTGCCGGACAGATCAGGAAGTACAAGCCGAACCGCCTTCTGATCGGAGCCTGCCTTCCGTACATTTACGGCCGGAAACTGAAAGAGTCGGAAAAAGAGACCGGATTGGATGCTTCACTTACGGAAATAGTGGATATACGGACGCCGGCAATTCAGTATTCGGGAGAAAATTCCGGTGAGAATGGAATTTCTATAGTCGTTGAGCGCCTCCTAAGAATGGGGCTCGCAAAGCTCAAACAGGCGGACCCGTCAACAGTTCAGTCATTGCCGGTAACTCATAGCTGCCTTGTAGTCGGAGGCGGAATTGCAGGCATGAAGGCAGCCCTTGCCATTGCGGATTCCGGGACAGGTGTCGATCTAATTGAACTTTCCGGGCACCTTGGCGGAAATCTTAAATGGATTACGGAAACAATAGAAGGCTTTTCAACTCAGACCCTTTTAAACGATACCGTCCAAAGTATCGAAAAACATCCCCTGATACATGTTCATACAGGAACGAATATCCTCTCCTCTTTCGGACAGGCAGGACATTTTATGACCACTGTCGAAAACAGCGAAAATGAAGTCCGGACAATTGAACACGGAGCAGTAATTCTTGCTACAGGGGGAAGGGAGGCGGAAATCACCGCTTACGGCCACGGGGCAAGCGAAGCGATTATCACACAGAAGGAATTTGAACAAAGAATTACGGCCCGTTCGCTTGATCCTTTGACGCTCTCTTCGGTCGTCATGATTCAGTGCGCCGGGACGCGGGAAGAGCCGAAAAACTATTGCAGCCGCATCTGCTGCACCGTTTCAGTTAAACAGGCTCTTTTTTTGAAAAAACAGAATCCTGAAATCGCCGTTTACGTGCTTTACCGTGACATAATGACATACGGTTTCACTGAAACTTACTACACGCAGGCAAGAAAAGCAGGAGTCATTTTTATCCGTTACACAAAGAATCGTAAACCCGAAGTCATGGTTAACGGCCCCGTACCGAAGGTTAAATGTTTTGAGCCGATACTTGGAGAGGAGGTTGAAATTACGGCAGACCTGGTAATTCTTGCCGCTGGCGTGCTTCCGGAACTGCCGGCCGGTCTTGCTTTGGCTTTCGGCGCATCACGCAATACGGACGGCTTTTTTCTGGAGGCCGAATCGAAATGGCGCCCTGTCGATTCCATTAAAGAAGGAGTTTTTGCCTGCGGACTTGCACATTCTCCAAGGACTATTGCAGAATCGGTTGCGACAGCGGAAGCGGCAGCCCAAC
>JAHJQU010000143.1 GCA_018819005.1 Pseudomonadota bacterium
ATACAAAAGACAAAAAGATATGATTGAATGCCCATAGCCTACGACACGCGGCTTAGTTCTTCAAGCGTCATTCTGCAACTAGGCTACAAAATCAAGCGCCTATTCTGCAACTACGCTACAGAATGACGCTTATTCGAAATCTATTATTAAAGTGGAATACGAAAGTTTGATGATTTCAGGAAGCTATACATACAGGCCGCACCTTCGTCGTCGGGTTTTACCTGAGCCGCGCAGACCGGCTCCGGTTCAGAGCCTAAACCGCTGCCGTAATTTTCCCCCAATTATCGCTGCCGGTGCTTTTCTAAAAGTGTTGTAATAGCCCGGAGGAGGTTGTCGGGGTCATCGGAGTTCAATGGAATGGAAGTACCGGAGGCGATTATCTTTTCGTCCCGAACAACTTGTATTTTCAGGACAGGGTAAAAGCCTGATTCCCATTGCTCCAGCCCTGTGGCGATCTGATAAATTGTTCCCGGAAGGTGAGGCGGACCGGCCGGAATTCTTTCAAGGTGTTCGGGGAAAAAGGTGGCAGCCGGTTCCGGTTCCAGGGGGACACATTGGAGACCCAGACCCTGTTTGATCTGCTCTACACACTGGTTACAGGAAATGCAGTCCGCCTTTCTTGAGTCATCAGCTTTCCAACGTTTGATCAGGCCGGGCTCGCAAATAAAGGGACGGCACATGGAAATGTAGTCGGCCACCCCTTCTTCAATCAACTTTTGCGCCAATTGAAAGGACCTGATTCCACCCACCAGAATTATAGGGACTCGAAGGGTTTTTTTGAAGACCTCCGCCTCCTTCCTGAAGGCGCATGTGTCTTCTACCAGGTCGGTTTTCTTGTCCATCAAGCCGGCGACATTTAATAAACCTCCGCTTACCTCTACGGCATCGATACCTTGCTCCTCCAGCATGGCCCCGACCTTCAATGAATCCTCCAGGGTGAGCCCGTTTTCCACCAAGTCCTGGCCGTTGAGTTTGACCATGACCGGATAGCTGCGGCCCACCTGTTTTCGTATAGAGGAAAGCGCCTCCAGGAGCAACCTTGCCCGGTTTTCTATCGGGCCGCCATAGGCATCGGTGCGGGAGTTATAGCGGGGACAAAGGAGCTGGCTAAGAAAGAAGCCGTGGGCGGCTAAGATCTGAACTCCGTCGAATCCGGCTGTTTTAGCCCTGAGAGCCGCATTCCCGAAGGCTTGAGCAACTTCCTGCAGATCCCTATGAGTCATGCGTTCTACACGACTCTTGGAAAGATAGGCCCCTCCATATGAAATCTGGGAAAGAATTTTCCCGCCTTTTTCATGAACGGCCTGGGTCAGGGTCCGATAGCCTGGGATGAGACCCTCCTGATCCATTCCGAGCTGCCGGGGGGCGTGTTTTCCCTGGGGATGAACATAGGTATGGCCGGTTATAATTAAGCCCGCTTCGCCTTCGGCCAGCCGGGTATATAATTCAACAATCTTCGATGTTGGGCCGCCGTCGTCGGCAGCCAGCCCTTCCCATGTGGCTGAGCGTATAAATCGGTTTTTAAGGACCAGTCCGTTTATTCCCGTTTTTTCAAATAAGGATGTCATAGTCTTGAGATTCCCGATTCATTTTTCTTCCGATTGTTCTTTTCCCCCTGAACCGCTTCTACCTTCATGTTTTATGATAAGAACTTGCTTTTCACGTCTTGATGTATCGCATTAATCGGTTTGTAAATCAACTTTAAACATGCGCTTGTTTATTGTGCTTGACATTCCGCTGTTTTCGTAACATCTAATAAAAACAAATCAATTACAGATCTTTGGCTTGGTGCCTCAACCAGAATTTCATTTATTAATATTATATTATGGATTCGAAATGACTACTGGTATCGTCCGTGACCGTTCAGAAAAATTGGGGTTTCCACCCGGTTCTCTGATTTTCGTCGGCGAGCAGAAGACCGATAACGTCGTTCTCACGGTAAGCAACTATGACGTGGAGCACTTTGAGGAAAAGACAGCGGCGTCCATTGAGGACTGCCTTTCTTACCGTGACCTTCCATCTACCACATGGATTCATGTCTGCGGTCTTCACAGGCCGGACATCATCGAATCCCTTGGCAGCTGCTATGGCATTCATCATCTTTTTCTGGAGGATATTCTCAATACGGCTCAGCGACCCAAAATGGAAGACCTTGAAGACGGTCTTTTCATTGTGATGAAAGCTTTCACCTTAAGCGGCGACGAGACCACGGCCGCAGAGCAGGTCAGTTTTATCCTGGGGGAAAATTATGTTATCTCCTTGCAGGAAGGAAATGATGATATCTTCGAACCGGTACGTAGTCGTCTGCGCAGCTCACGGGGCCGTATTCGTAGTTTGGGACCCGATTATCTTCTCTATGCCCTGATGGATACAGTGGTGGACCATTATTTTTCAGTTCTGGAGGTGCTGGGTGAGCGCATCGGAGTTCTGGAGGATGAACTTCTGGTCGATCATACCCAGGAAACCATGCCGCAAATACATAGATTGCGAAGAGAGTTGTTGTTTTTAAAAAAAACGATATGGCCCCTTCGTGAAGTCATCAGCGCAATGCTGCGAAGTGAAACCGGTTTGATTAGGCAGACAACACAGTTTTATATTCGCGATCTGTATGATCATGTTATTCAGGTGGTGGATTCTCTGGAGAATTATCGTGAACTGACTTCCGCTCTTCTGGAGATCTATCTTTCCAGCGTCAGCAACCGCATGAATGAGGTGATGAAGGTGCTGACAATCATCGCGACGATTTTTATTCCCATCACCTTTATTGCCGGGGTATATGGCATGAATTTTGAGTTCATGCCGGAGCTCAAATGGAGATGGGGATATGCGCTGGTGTGGGGGGTGATGATTGCAATGATCGTTGCCATGCTGAACTATTTCAGAAAAAAGAAATGGTTGTAATGGGAATACCGGGGCACATCCTATATCCTCCTCGTTAATTACAAAAGCACCCTCCCAGAACATTTTCCAGAGGGCGGGCCGAATACGAGAATCGCTATTAATCCATAATCATTGTTGCCATTTTCCAGATAATTATGATATCGACGGCAAGTTCTGTGCTCACGGAACGCAAAAAAAGAACGGAAATATCAAAGGAGAGAAAAAGTGAACGCAAATACTGTGCTGTACTTAAGCCGAAAAGACGTGGAAACTCTGAATATTCCCATGTCGGATATTATAGATGCGCTGAATAACATGTTTCGCGAGAAGGGAGAAGGCCGGGTTGAAATGCCTCCCAAACCAGGAATCCATACGCGTGAAGATGCTTTTATCCACGCTATGCCTGCATATATTCCAAGCATGAATGCAGCGGGTGTAAAATGGATCTCCGGATATCCCGAAAATCAAAAGAAGAAACTCCCCTACATCAGCGGACTGCTTATCCTGAACGATCCCGAAACGGGCCTGCCTCTCGCAATAATGGATGCAACATGGATCACCGCACGGCGCACCGGCGCGGCGACCGCAATAGCTGCAAAATATCTGGCACGAAAGGAAAGTTCCTCCGTTGGTATTCTGGCCTGCGGCGTTCAGGGCAGAAATAATCTGGAAGCACTGGCATGCCTGTTCAAGATTTCCAAAGTCAAAGCATTCGATATTTATCCGGAAATAGCTCAGCAATACGCTGAAGAGATGAAGGAGGTTGTGCACGTCGATATAGAAGTCGTAAAGAACCCGAAGGAAGCGGTGGTTGGTTTGGATTTGGTAGTTACAAGCGGCCCGATACTGAAGAATCCGTCCCCGGTGATCGAAGCGGATTGGCTTGCCGAGGGAGCCTTTGCTTCTCCTGTAGATTTCGATTCATACTGGAAAGGCGAAGCGCTGAGACAGGCCGACAAACTGGCCACAGATGATATAGACCAGATGGGATACTATCGGAAAACAGGCTATTTCAAAAACACCCCGCAGCCCTATGCCGATCTGGGCGAGATTGTTTCAGGCAGGAAACCCGGAAGAGAAAAAGCCGAAGAGCGTACGATCAGCATCAATCTCGGTATTGCGCTGGACGACATGGCAACGGCTATTCTGATATACCAGAAAGCTGCAGAACAGGGGATAGGAACCAAACTTCAACTGTAACAACAAGCGGTATTGCTGGATTTCGTTACTCCCGTGAAAATCCGCCCAGGCGGAAACTACCCGAAAAGACTGGATAGCGCGTATGCTTCACTTCGTGCCATGCTGGAGTTTATCCTCGTGAAAACGGGGACGGGAATGACAAAAAAAGGAAAATCGGAACTTTATACGAGAGCATCAGAAATTAACAGGCGGGTGAACCGGAGGCTGAAAACTTCGGCATCATAAAGGAGATTTAATCGTGTTTGAGATTCAGAACTACGCAAGCTTTGTTGCGGCAATTATTGTTTTCCAGCTAATCCCCGGGGCAGGAACACTCGTTATTCTCAACGCTACTGCGCGTAATGGTATTGGTGCAGGGCTCGGCTCGGTCTGGGGTACCCTGGTTGGTGACTTCGTATATATGGTCGCGGCTGTTGCCGGTCTGGCAGCAGTCATGAATGCCAACCCTGTTATGTTCAAGTGGCTTCAATGGTTCGGCGCAGCATATATTTGCTGGATGGGTTTCCAACTGATTCGTACCTCTGTTGACAAAGGCAGTAATACCGAAGAACCTGTAAAAACCGGATCGGTATATTTTCGACAAGCGTTTACTGTCAGTCTCACCAATCCCAAGGTAGTTCTGTTCTTCGTGGCGTTCTTTCCGCTTTTTCTGCGGGTTGACGCATCACCTGTAACGCTGGGGGTCATGATGGCGCATGTTACCGTCATCAGCTTTATTTACCAGGCAGGACTTGTCTTCATTGGAAACGTGGTAGCGCGCAAGCTCTCGGCTCTACCATATGCGCGCAAATTAGCGACGCGTCTCGCGGGTGTGGCTCTTATCGGTTTTGGCGTCAAGCTGGCGCTTGGGAACCGATGAATAGAGTATAGTACATTATCAGACGGCCTTGTAAAAAGCTCATTATGCAAGGCGCGCGAGTCTTGAGGAATGAAGCGCACTCACTGGTACGCTGCAATGACGAAAGATGAAGTGCAACACAGCAGAATGAGCTTTTTAAGAGGCCATCATGCTTCGCCCATATAGACCTTCCGCACCATTTCATTGGACCGCAGATTGGCTGCCGTATCGGCAAGGGCAATTTCTCCCGTCTGCAAAACGTATCCACGGCTGGCGACCTGCAGAGCGATCCGGGCGTTTTGTTCAACCAGAAGAATGGTCATGCCGGCAGCATGCATTTGCCTGATATTTTCAAAAATAGTGTCCACAAGCACCGGTGCAAGGCCCATGGATGGTTCATCCAGAAAAAGGACCTTGGGATTGGACATCAGGGCCCGGCCCATGGCCAGCATCTGTTGCTCACCGCCGCTTAGAGTACCGCCCAACTGTTTGCGCCGTTCTTTCAACCGCGGGAAAATATCAAACACCTTTGTTAAATTTGTCTTGTTAAGCTGTTCATCTCTGACGGTAAAAGCTCCCATTTCCAGATTTTCCTGAACAGTCAGGCGGCCGAATATGCGCCGTCCTTCCGGGACATGAATCATCCCCTTGGATACGATCTGATGGGCCGGATACCTGGTCAGTTC
>JAHJQU010000144.1 GCA_018819005.1 Pseudomonadota bacterium
TTAGCTGCCACAGCAACAAGCTGTTACTCCTGCCATGCCAGCGGCATTACGACTGCTACTGCCTATGCCAGTTCAACCAGCAAGAATGTCCACCACCCTGACCCAGGAGGAGACTGTATAGGCTGCCACTCATCTGTTCAGGGCGCCAGAAGGGCAATTACAGCCGCGGGCGGAGCTGGTGAATTCGCCTTGGCATGGAGCCATAAGAAAACTGCAAGCAACATTGCTACCTATCCAACATTAGCAGGACGGGCAAGCGTCTATGACTGCGGCGTCTGCCACATGGAGGGCACCGCAGCCACCGGCGCAATAAATGCCACTTATCACAAAGTTAATGGGGTTGAGTTGCGTAACCCTGACCTTGGCACAGCTTTAACAGGCTATGCCTCATTCAGCCGCAACCTCGGCATTACTGCCTTTGAGGCTTGGGTCACGAATGTGCAGACTAACTTCTGCCTGAAATGCCATGACATTGGCGGTGCGGGATCTGCTTTGGCGCGGGTGCCCGGCGGAACAGCAGAGAAGCCCTTTGGAACCACAATTGCCGGTGCAGGGTATACCGGTGCAGGGGTAACGGCCAATGGAGTGGTCGGCGGGGTTACGGACATAAAAGAAGACTTCACGACCACATACGCCTCATACCATCCTGTATTAGGGACACAGAACAACAGCTACACTGATATAGATACTATGGTGGCTCCGTGGAATTCTATTACAAAAGTAAGCGGGACGCCAAGCGCCGGTAATCTTATCTCCTGCTGGGACTGCCATAGCGGAGGCATAAATACCGGCACTGCTTCGGGCGCTTCTCTGAGCGGTCACGGTGTTGCCACAACCCTGCGTGCGGCTTATGATAGGGTCAATGGGCAAGCAACAAAACTCTGTGTTGCTTGTCATAAGACCGGAGTTTACTGGACTGGCTCAACATTTCCTGCTGGAACTGCGTTTTCGACTTCTGCTACCACCGCCGACGCAGAGACTCATCCGAATACTGCCGGTACTACGAGCCGGCATGTCGTCGCTGAAACTTTCTTTAATGGTTGTATAGCTTGTCATAGTAGCGCGGGGTCCGATGCTGTACAGCCTGCGCGTCCGCGAGCGTCTGCAGATGCACACGGCTTTAACACACTGGTTGCCGGCGGTAACTGGGCTACTCTTGCACCGGCTACTGCCGGAGCACCGCCGTTCGCTTTCTTCCGTGCAACTAACGCTATGACCAGTTGGCGACCAAAAAGCTGGCCAACACAGACTGCTCCTGCTGACGGCGCTTGCGATGGAAACAACATGTGTGGGCGAGGCGAATCAACCTACAATTATCAACCGGGCGGCGCGTATTAAAGATGGCGCTAAAACCACCACCCCTGCCCCTCCTTAACTAAGGAGGGGAATTGATACCTAAATTCAGGCGCTTGTTCGTAATGTAGGCGTCCCGCCTGTCCTGTTTTTTATTTTGCATTTTTAGTCTCCCTCTGTTAAACTTGCAGATAAGAAAGGAGCCTTTATGAAAGTAGCTGAAATCGAACTTTATGAGATATTAAAGAGCAAGGTTGGAGAGAAAGAGGCTAAAACCTTAGTTGAGTATATCGAGGCAAAGGTTGAAAAGAAGTTTGAAGATAAAAAAGATATTCTTGCAACTAAGCAGGATATAGCAAACTTAGAGATTAAAATTGAAAAGACACGGTCTGATATTATTAAATGGATGTTTCTATTCTGGATTGGTCAGCTTGCCTCTCTCATAGCAATCCTAAAGATGTTCTTTAGATGAGAAAGGCGTCTTAAAATGAGGAATTAATGTATAAATACGAGATAATAATTTACTGGAGCAGCGAAGATGAGGCTTTTGTAGCAGAAGCGCCTGAGCTTCCGGGATGTGTGGCACATGGCAGCACTCCGGAAAATGCTTTAAAAAATGCTAAAGAAGCGATTCAATTATGGATAGATACAGCAAAAGAATTTGGAGATTCAATACCTGAACCAAAAGGCAACAAGTTGATATATGCATAAAAAATGAATAGATTTACCGCGTCTGCAAAAAAAAATTTTCTTTTTAGTTTTGTTTTTGTTATCATTCTCATTTCTCAATTCTCCCCTGAATCAAGTCCAGGGCTTCATTCTCCTGCCTTTGCTCAGGCTTCGGCGGGCGCTCAGATGTCAACTCTTAATTTAAACGAGACTAAATTAGCCGCGATCCCGGAAGATTATGACAAGTTGGGTGACATTACTTTCAGTTCCGACGGAAGGCGAGTTTTCCATAGAGCCATAAAAAAAGGCAAGCACTTTGTCGTAATTAACGATAAGGCAGGTAAGCTCTACGAGGCGATAAATGACCTGATTGTTTTTAGTCCTGATGGAAAGAAGGTCGCTTATGACGGCAAAAGAGGCGGGAAAGAGTATCTGGTCATTGACGGTAAAGAGGTGAAGTCCTACGATGATGTTGCGCCGGCCGCTTTCAGTCCGGATAGTCATTTGGTTGCCTGCGAGGTGTGGGATAAAAAGAAAAATAAATGGTTTATTGTTGTCTCTGACGGAGAGAAAGAGGTTCATCGCAGTCAAGCTTACCCCGACACTTTTCGGCGGCCGGGTTTCAGTCCGGACGGCCGTTTGCTTATTTACGAACTCGGCGAGAAGAATAAGAAGAGGATAGTCTTTTTCCTTGATTTATCCAAAAGGAAGATAATTAAGAAACGGCTTTATGATGACCCTGGTATTGCAGGAAAGTTTTCTTTTAGTTCCAATTTTTCCCGGATTGTATACGAAGCAGGAAAAGAAGGTAAATTTTTTCTTGTGTTTCAGGATTTTGTTCTGGATGAAGAAAGGACGATAAACGTCCCTGATATAATGCTGGGAACGATTGTTTTAAGCCCGGACGGGAAAAAGATTGCCTATGTTGCAGCTAAAGAGGGAAAATATTTTTTAGTCATAAGTCCCTGGAAATCTCCGGCGCAAGGAAAGGAAAGCGGTCCTTATGAGGCAGTTGTTCCGGCAATATTCAGTCCCGACTCAACGATAGTTGCCTACCACGCAATGAAAAAAGGCAAGTGGCGGAGCGTAGTCGGGGGCAAGGAAGGCAATGGTTACGACGGTGTCGGAGATGCCACGGTCTTCAGTCCTGACGGCGCAAAGATTGCCTATCCGGCGATGAAGGGTTCAGGCGGCGGACACAAAGATAGAAGAATGAATGATGGGAAGTGGTTTATGGTTATTTCGCGGGCTGGTAAACCTACTGCGGTAAAAGAGGGTCCGGCTTATGATATGGTGGTTACACCGGTTTTCAGTCCTGACGGCAAATATATTGCATTCAGGGCAAGAACAGGGACAATGGAGAAAGCAAAACGCTTTATTGTCATTGCTAATCCGGAAACAGGCAAGGTAATTAAAGAAGGACCAGCCTGTGATGAAGTCTGGCCGCCAGTGTTTAGCGCTGACGGTAAATCGGCTGCTTATGGAGCGCGGATTGGAAGAGAATTATGGTGGAAGGTTGAACCTATAAAATAAACAAAGGGTGAAAAACGGAAGAAAGTGGGACAAGAGAATTTATGTTACGTAAAAATCATTTGTGCACATATTATTAGATAAGATTCTTACTTTTTATTGTGTCATTCCTGCGGAGGCAGGAATCCAGTGCCTTCACAAATAATATCATATAAATCATTCCAGTCAGGATTATTCTTCTCTATAAGTCTTAGTTTCTACTGCCGTTTCCATGCCTTTATTTGTTTCTCTCTACTGATGGCAGTCTCTGCTATTTCATGTATCTCATACCAGACTAACCGATGAATATTGTATTTCTGAGTAAAACCTTCGACCAGATTATTTTTGTGTTCGTAAATACGCTTAATAAGATCAGATGTAATGCCTGTATATAAAGTGCCATTTCGTTTGTTACAGAGGATATAAACATAAAATTTCTTCATTCAACATCTCTGGATTCCTGCCTTCGCAGGAATGACGAAACTAATGTATCACTTTTCCGTCAAAGAAACAAGTGGTCAACTCAATATGTGCAATTATGATCTTTACAAATAGTGCACAAAAAATGATTTTTCCGTAACAACATTTTAGAAAGTAATTGACAGAATTACTTTTTCATGATAAAGTAAAAATAAAGAAGAGGACAAATCTATGCTTACCAAATTAACGAGAGGAAATCAGATAACCATTCCCAAGCCTGTGATTGAAAAGGCACATCTTAAGGCCGGGAGTGATTATCTGGAGGTCGAATACCGGGAAGGAATAATCTACCTCAAACCTGTCGAGGTAGAGGAAAGAATCGCCCCTGAAATTTTTGAAAAGTTTCAAAAACAGATGCTGAAAGAGAATCAGGGTGATGTGTTGGTGCTTGAAGAGGAAGGAGAGGGATTTTTGTCGAAAAGAGCTAAGAAGACTAAAAGGGCTTGATGAAAAAATTCCTCTACAAAAAGGCATTCCTTAAAACCTTTGACGGCTATAACGAATCAGAAAAAGAGTTGGTAATTTCGGCGGATAAACAGATCCGCCATTTTTATTTAAAACAGACGGCATCTTACGGTCTGCGGATTAAAAAGCTTTTTGAGAAAGGGGAAGAAAAGACTTTTGAGGCGAGGGTGACCGATAAAATACGTTTGCTTTATGTTGAGTCTAAGGAATTGGTTGCTTTTGCTTTTTTAGGAAACCATGAACAGGTCAGGCGATATATAAAAAGTTTTAAATAAGTATTTAGCTTTTTTGTTTTGACTTTTATCTTATTTTTTTGTAAATTAAAAACTGGCATGTCATTCCTGCCCCGTATCAAGTACGGGATAAACTCCGGCAGGAATCAAGCTTGTCCCCCGATTAAATCGGGGGAACTAGACCAAAGTTACTGGATTCCCGCTTAAAGACTGCGGGAATGACGGAAGTGGAGATATTTTCAGATGGTAAATAAGATATTCAGTCTTTTTTGGTCCACAAGAGCTGCCATAGTCTTACTGGTCTTAATCCTCCTTTCCTGTGTTGTTGGGGCAAGTTTACCCCCTGCCTTAGGCAAAGAGGCTGTTTTTTCTTCCTTATGGTTTAATCTTTTATTAGTCCTTTTAATAGTTAATATTGTTTTCTGTACATTTAAGCGAATAAAGATTCTTCGCCTATCTCTAATCGGGACAACAATCTTTCATTTAGGTCTTGTTTTGCTCTTCGTTGGTGTAGTTTACGACCAACTTTTTTTTTGAAGGAGCAATTCGTCTTACTGAAGGGGAGACTCTAAGTTGTGCTGAGCCGCAGAGTTATGATTTGGTAAAAAAGGGTCGTTTTTTTAAAATCCCAAAACTTAAAGATTTGGGTGAAATTTATTTTCATAAACTTCATCCTTCCTATTGGGCGGAAGGGAAAGAGAGAGGGGTCGCCAACGAGATTGCCCTCGGTGAGGATGTTCAACAGGAAAGAAAGAAGATTATTTATGTGAACCACCCCTTGAAGTATAAAGGGTTTGAGTTTTACCGTGATAAAGACGGATTTTCTCCATTATTTGTGTTACGGGATAGGCTGGGAAGGGTGCTTTATGGCGCCTATGCGCCTTTGCAGAGTATTAAGCAGAAAGATGAAACTTATCTTTACAGGAGTGGAAGCGCTATTGCCCCCGGTAGTTTCCATTTTCCTCAAGACCCTCAGCTTCAACCTATTTTTAGATTGCAGACGACATATTATCCTGACAAGGTAAAAAAGAGGGCTGGAGAGGTTTTTTTTCAGGTCTGGCAGTTCAACCCCGGACACATCACTGAAGGTCAAGGGGAACTTTTTAAAGGGAAGGCGGCATTAGGGGAGACGGTTAAGGCAGGAGATTTTTTCCTCTCCATTGAAGAGGTGCGCTATTGGACAAGTATGAAGGTAATTTATCGTCCGGGGTTAGCGATAATTTTTAGCAGTTTCTGGCTCGGGCTCGGAGGGATAACCCTGAGCGTTATATTGAAAATGGCAAAGGGCAGAGAGAAGGAAGAAATGCAAGATGAATGAAAATAACCGCGAGTTGAGTTTTAAGGAAGTAGCCGAAGAACATCCGGATTTTCCGCGCATAATAATGCGCAAGATTGATACGGCATTGCGCGGGGTTACTCTAACTGAGAGGGCATTGGAAAGGGCGCGTGAGGAAGGCGCTCTATATGACGCCTCGGTTGACCTTGGTCTCAAGACTCCAAGGCCAGTGCTCGGCGGGGCGCTGTTCAGGGACGGGACCGTGGTTTTAGGTCTGGAAAATATGTATCTGCAATTCCCTGAAAAATTTATAAGAAGAGGCAGCCCTTATACCCTTGATGCGGTTGATGGGAGATTATGGCTTTTAGACGGCAGCGAGCACGTTGAGGAGGTCTTTTTTGTGCCTGTCCCTGCATATTTTGGCAAGAAGACCAGCAGGGGGACGCCGATGTTAAAAATGGCAACACCCAGGTTCCCCTGTTGCCTGTTCATCCGTATTTATAATTACTGCCATTTCTGGGAAGAAAAAAATCCCTGTAAATATTGCAGTTTTGTCAAGCAGTCTGTGCATGAGGAAAGCATCTTTACTCCGGAAAGTTTAGATGACCTGCGTGAGACAATTGACGAGGCATTGAAAGAAGAAGGACGATGGATGGTACTCTTCTTAAGCGGCGGCTCGGATCCGAGAGGAAATTCGCCCTATGAGAATACAGCGGATGAGTACGTTAAGGCATTAAGAACACTACAAAGGTCCTTCGGAACGGAAAAAGTCTATGCAAGAGTGGTTGCCAACGCTTTTCCGAGGGAACAACTGCTCAGGCTCAAGGAAGCAGGGGCCGTCACTTATGAACCGCATATCGAGGTATGGGATGAAAAGCTCTTCGAATGGATATGCCCTGGAAAGGCAAAGTATTTCGGCAGACAGTACTGGATAGACAGCGCCCTGTCCGCTGTGGAAATATTCGGCAGGGGGAACGTATGCACCCAATTCGTAGGGGGAGTTGAATTGACACAGCCGAATGGATTTAAAACAATGGATGAAGGGCTGGAGTCCACCATGGAAGGTGTTGAATTTTTTGCCAGACACGGGATAGCCTCAAGCTTTTTTATCCTCTGGGTTGTGGAGGGCAGTATATTTTATGCTCAAAAACAAAAACCGGCACCTCTGGAATATCATGTGAGGCTGGCAAGGGGCATCCGAGATATTCAAAGAAAATATAACTTGAGTATGGATTTTAACAATTACCGATGCTCTTCGGGCCGTCCGGATGTGGATCTGGCCAGGCTTGACTATAATAAAATATATTAAATAAAATAAAATTCAGTATATATTAACAGTCTCATAATAGTAACAACATCGCCGTCATTCCCGCAGTGTGTTGAGCGGGAATCCAGAGGGCTTAAAAACCCTGACTGGATGCCCGATTAAGAACTTCGGGCATGACAGATAAAACAAAATGAATGTTCATTCTATTATGAGACTGTTAATAAAACGTACTTGTTGACAGAGGGTGAAAGTAAGATGAATGAAAATAATTACGAGTTAAGTTTTGAGGAAATAGCGGCGAAATATCCCGATTTTCCGCGACTGTTAATTCGCAAGCTTGATGCGGAGCTTCGCGGGGTTACTCTTACCGAGAGGGCATTGGAAAAGGCGAAAGAGGAAGGCACTTTATATGACGCCTCCGTTGACCTTGGTCAGGAAACTCCCAGGCCGGTGCTTGGCGGGGCGTTATTCAGGGACGGAAGCTGGGTACTGGGCATGGAACCTATGTACCTGCAATTTCCCCAGGGGTATACAAGAAGTGGTAGTTCTTATACGCTTGATGCGGTTGACGGGAGGTTATGGCTTTTAGACGGCGACGAGCCGGTAGAAGAGGTCTTTTTTGTGCCGTATCCTGAATATTTCGGCAAGAAGACCAGCCGCGGGACGCCAATGTTGAAAGTGGTAAGCGCCAGGCTGCCCGGCCTCTTGTTCATCTATCTCTATAATCGCTGCCATTTCTGGATGGAAAAAATGCCCTGCAAATATTGCAGTTTCCCCACGCGGGTGTTTCGCAGGAAGCCCGGCTATACGCAAGAAGGTTTGGACGACCTCTATGAAACAATGAACGAGGCATTGAAAGAAGAGGGGAAGTGGATGAACATCGTCTTGCTTGCCGGCTCTGACCCGACAGGAGATTCACCCTTTGACAATGAAGTGAAAGAGTATGTCAAGGTGTTAACGACACTGCGAAAGTCCTTTGGGACGGAAAAGGTCTATGCGAAAATGGTTGCCAGCGCCTTTTCCAGAGAACAACTGCTCAGGCTTAAGGGGGCCGGCGCCACCACTTATCAGCCCCACATCGAGGTATGGGATGAAAAACTCTTTGAATGGATATGCCCCGGAAAGACAAAGTATTTCGGCAGGCAGTACTGGATAGACAGCGCCCTGTCCGCAGTGGAGATATTCGGCAGGGGATATGTATGCACCCAATTCGTAGGGGGAGTTGAACTGATGCAGCCCTATGGATTTAAGACCATTGACGAGGCATTGGAATCCACACTGGAAGGGGCCGAATTTTTTGCAAGGCACGGGGTCGGCCCGATTGCCATCATCCACCGTCTTGAGAAGGGCACTGTGTTTTATGCGCAGAAACAAAAGCCGGCGCCTCTGGAATATTATGTGAGGTTAATGAAGGGCATCAGCGACATCCACGGAAAGTATAACCTGAGCGTTGATTTTAACAATTACAGGTGTCATCCCACAGGGGATCTGGACAGGCTTCATACTGCAGCAAGAGAAGGGGTGGAAATTAATGTCTAAATTGACAAAAGAAATAGTTGATTTAATTAACGATTCCGAATCTATCAAGGTTCTCGCCACTGCCGATGAGGAAGGCAATCCATGTACTGCTTTCAAAGACAGCCTGACCGTGCTTGGCGACGGGAATTTAGCCTTTGGCGAGGAATTTGAAGGTTCTCAAACCAATGTAAATTTAGTTAGAAGTATATGGTTTAATAAGAGCGTGGAATTGACTGTGCGGGATAGGCGCGGAACGACTTTTCAGATTAAAGGAAAACCTTACAGGTATGTCCACGCAGGGCCTCTGTTTAAGAAATTTTATCTTGCAGAAAGGGAAAAACGGGGTCCGGACTCCGAACTTGCCGGGGTATGGATTATTACTCCGGAAGAAGTAAGGAACGAGACTTATGAGGTAAGGAAAAAGGAAGAGGATGAAAGACATCCTTTCTTCAGGCACTTTGACCGAGAATCGGTAAGGAAAGTAAAATGAAACATTCATGCCGACAAGTCGGCATAAAGAAACATGAAAATGTCATTCCTGCGGAGGTAGGAATCCAGAAAGCCTTGTATGGATTCCCGCTTAAAGACTGCGGGAATGACGGAAGTGGAGGTATTTTCAGGTGAAAATATTTAAAGGAAATAGGTTATGCGGAAGATAGAGAAGATATGGCTCTTTCTCCTGATTGCGGCGGTTGCCGTAGCGGGGATCTTTCTGGCAAAAGTATACCTGAGCGCAACAAGCCCGTCGAGCGTCAAAGTAATGGTCCACAAAGTGGAGCTTATGACCGGCGCATCGGATACAAACCCGCAGGTCATTTTTTCGAACGCTACAGGTCAAGAGATAGACCTCACAAAAGACATAGGTGCGGTTATCGGGCAAGCGCAGATACCGGTCGGCGCGTATAAGAGGATAAGAATGACCGTGACGAATGGGATTAAACTGAGCATCGCAAATGCGGTCGACAACCCATGCGGAGGCACTACAATATTTACCGACCGTGTCTTCCCTATAGCCGGTTACGGGACGAACCTGAATTCGCAGGTGCAGATAAA
>JAHJQU010000145.1 GCA_018819005.1 Pseudomonadota bacterium
ACCTTTTTGACAGACGTGACAGATAGTGATATCGATCCCGCAGATCCTGAGCAACTGCTCCTGCCAAGTCTCCTGTCTGGCGTTTTCTTTTGTTACAGCTCTACCACCGCCTATAATCTTACGGCATACCGCAATGTTATCCTTGCGGCTTCTATTTGCCAGCAAGCCGAAGTGACGTATCCGTACATAGCGTTCCGGTAATGCGTGAAGAAGGAACCTTCTGATAAATTTATCTGCCTTGAGCGTCATGGTCTTTTGACGGTTATCGTCGGCATAATCCCGCCAGAGAAAAGAAACATTGCCATCCCGGTTGGCGAGGATGCGGTTATTGCTGATTGCGACCCTGTGGGTATATCGACCGAGGTACTGAAGAACACCCTTGGGGCCACCGAAGGGTGGTTTGCAATAGACGATCCACTTCTTTTTATAAAACTGTTTTCTGAAGGTTTCGAAGTCATCTGGTCTCTTGAGATGACTGATATCGCCGGGGAAGACAAGATCACCTCTTTTGAAGCAATGTTTGAGGTGGTCAAGGAACTTCCCTTTGAACAACGCCGACATAACCTTTACGTGAATAAAGAACCCCTTACGGCATGATACCCAGCGGTTGCCGTCAGAGGATAGACCACCCCCGGTGACAATACAGTGAATGTGGGGATGATCCATGAGGTTTTGACCCCAGGTGTGCAGAATACCGATAGCCCCTATCCTTGCCCCAAGATGTTTCTGGTCATTGGCGAGTTCCATAAGCGTCTCAGAGACGGAGCGAAAAAGAAGATCGTACATGACCTTCCGGTTCATCGATACCAGGTGATTCATTTCCGATGGAATGGTGAAGACCACATGGAAGTACTGGATGGGAAGAAGGTCCTCGTTGCGAGCCTCAATCCATCTCTCTTTCTTTAAGGTCTGGCATTTAGGGCAGTGCCTGTTCCGGCAGGAGTTATACGATATTTCCAGATGGCCGCAGTTGTCGCACTTATCCTTATGGCCGCCAAGGGCAGAGGTTCTACACACCTCGATGGCGCGCATGACCCGCCAATCATTTCGTGCCAACCGATGGGATTCTCTGTAAGCCGGGCCGTGTTGACGGAAAGTGTCCGCCACCTCAAGACCGTGAGATGTTCGCATCAGCTTTCCGGATTACGAAGCCTGCTGGGCTGCTCTATCGAGAGGACTTGACACCTGGGACAGGTTCAGACGACTGACATGCAGATAGACAGTGGTCGTTGTGGGAGACCGGTGCCCCAGAAGAAGCTGAACATGGTGTAGGCTCGTTCCCGCTTCGATGAGATGGGTCGCAAAGCTGTGCCTTAACGTATGAATGCTTGCCGGTTTTGTTATGTGAGCACGTTTTTTTGCAGCGCGAAAGATAGACTGTATCGTGGATAAGGTTATATGATCATCCTTCTTTTGTCCCTCAAACAACCATTCCTTGGGGCGATACTTTTTCCAGTATTGTCTCAAATGCTCAAGGGTCGTTTGGGATAAAATGGAGTAGCGGTCCTTCCCGCCTTTGCCCTGGCTTATCCTCACCGTCATCCGTTTGCTATCAATATCGGTTAGCTTAAGTCTTGCTGTCTCACTTACTCTCAGTCCCGATGAATATGTGATCATCAGCATCGCCCTGTGCTTGAGGTTCCTGGTAACCGCAAAGAGGGATTCCACCTCTGAGAGATCCGGAACGATCGGGAGTTTGCTCTTGGCTCGGGGATGCTTGATCTTCTCCACCGGCCATTCACGTTTCAATGTTATTCTGTATAAAAACTGGAGGCCCGCAACATAGAACCGGAATGTTCCCTCCGACAGATGCCTTTCCTTTATGAGGTAAAGCAGATACTCCTTGAGCTCTTGCTCTCCCAACTCAGCCGGTGATCGGTTAAAGTATTTTGCCAGGTTCTCCGCTTCTCTCAGATAAGTCTGTTGCGTCCTCGGCTTGGCTCCGCACAACTGAAGGTCTACAAGCATCTGATCTCTTAACTTTCCCATAATACAATCTCCTTTGTTAATAGATTCCCGTCAGCTCATGCCGACGGTATGACAAAGGAAACTGTATGGGGATTCGACCGGTTCAACAAGAGATAACAAGAAAATCAGGATTGATTAAAATGGAAGGTTAGTTTATCTTATTAGCCGAAAAAAGGATGGCAAGCACCACCGCGCAGCGGTTTAGTTCTTCAATCAATAATAAACACTATTCACGCCCGATGACAATCATCTATATCTCATATTTCATTGACACATAAGGTTATTCTTCTTATACTTTTTTATAGAAACAATACTTTATCAAAATAGTATTGTCTGAAAACATTAAACTATATTTGATAGAACCAATATATCAAGACCTAACCCCAATTAACACTTCCCATTAAGGAGCATATATTTTGAAGACATTGAACCCCGAACATATTAAAGCGGTTCTCGACCTTATCAACAAGGGTCCCTACTTTCGATTGTTATCGATGAAAGTCTCCGCAATGGGAAAAGGTTTTGCGACAGTTGATATGGACATCGCAAACAAACACTTGAACCCGTTTGGAGGAATTCACGGTGGCGTTTACTCTTCGTTAATCGACACAGCCACTTATTGGGCGGTTTATTGTGACGTTGAAGAAAATGCCGGATTAATTTCGATTGATGTCAAAGTCGATAATTTAGCTTCCGTAAAAGAAGGGAACCTCGTGGTTAAAGGAAAACGCATAAAAGCCGGAAAGAGTATATGCATAGCCGAAGCGACTATTGTTGACAGTCAAGGTAAATACCTGGCTCATGGCACATCGAAGCAAATGGTTATCCCAAGACTACAATCCATAGAGCAAGCAGTATTGGCTATGGGTTATGAACAGTTGCCACCCAAATTTATCACAAAATAAGAAAATTAAGGACGGAGCTGAACTGGTAAAGGTATAGTGGCTTCTCTATCAATTGATTTTTCATTGCACCTTTCAAATAGTCATCCAAAACATTAAGACTTTTCAAAACCGTTTGTAGGTGCAGAGTGGTAATTCTGACGGTTAAAGCAGAATCATTGATATTATTTCCAAAATATGTGTTATAAAAAGCCTGTTATATGAGGGCTTGGACCAACGGGTGTATGGTGAGATAATTTGGCACCCTCGAAAAACCTGATGGTAAAGAGAAAAAACAAACTTCGACCTGTAGTATCGGGACAAACCGGTCTGCTCTATTCATTATGTTGAAAATATAAAGCGGCGGGTGCCTGCGAAGCGCCCCTTAGTCTTTTATCGAATAAAAAAGGAGCTTGCTATGAGAGATGTGGACTACATGAGCGTTGCAGAGGATAGCATCAACAAGATAAAAAAGGGAGCTTTCTTAACCGTAAAATCCGAAAATGCGCTCAACACCATGACCATCGGTTGGGCCACATTCGGATTTGTCTGGAGAAAACCAATCATGATGGTGGCAGTGCGGTCCAGCCGGCACACCTTTGGGATCATCGAAGCGGCCAAGGATTTTACCGTTACAGTCCCGGAGGGAGACATGCAAAAAGAGATCGCCTTTTGCGGCTCGAAATCCGGCCGGAACGTTGACAAGTTTAAGACGTGCAACCTGGAAACAATCGATGGCTGCCAGGTCGCTTCGCCGATTATTAAAACTCGAGGACGCCATTATGAGTGTAAAATCATCTACAAGTCCGCCATGGACCCGGCCCATCTTGACAAGGATTATGATTCATCCCTTTATCCTCAAAAGGATTATCATACCCTTTATTTTGGTGAAATACTGGCTTGCTACGAAACTGACTAATATTTCAAGCGGTTTGAGTCTGTTCATGAAGGCCGGTCAGTATGTTTGCCATTGATCTTATGGCATTGCAGCTTCCGGCCGATGCATCGTTTTTCCTGTCATGCATATTTTATTGGATCAATTTAATATGTGAAAGAAATAAGAAGATTATGTTGACCACCCTATTAACCCATTATTTCTTTAAGTTATGTGAGACCGTGGGTTCCTTCCTGTTATCAGCAAAATACCAACCTTGAAGAAAATAGTTGATTTCGAATGGTAAACAGCATCTGACTGCACACGTAACAATATTGACTTTATAATATTTGATGGGCTCGTAAAAAGTATAATTTTATAACATACTGAAATAATTTAAATAATATAAATATTTCTCTTGACTTTCCATAATTTGGTTGATATTAATAGTCAACAGAATCAAAAGGTTAAGAGGAAAATCATGATAAATA
>JAHJQU010000146.1 GCA_018819005.1 Pseudomonadota bacterium
AAGAACTTCGTAAAAACAAACACTTGAACCCTCGAATCCTTGCCCCCTTTCTTACTTATGGTTTAATTTTAAAAATTGGTATATTATCATGGAAAACAAGATGGAGTAACTTGCTGTAATGTCCAGATACCGCAAACCCTTATATATAATTTTGTGCATTTTGTTTATTTTTGCGGGCTATATCTCTATTTCCGTATTTTACAGATACATTCTTTCCTATGTCGAATCAAAAGTCATTCCCGAAGTCGCTAAAAATGCCGGCATAGATGACATGCGCATTAATGTTAGAAGCGCGGGTTTATTCGGAGCCGAAATTGCCTCTCTGAGGTTTGGAAAAGAATCGGGTGCCCCTTCAATCGATTCCGTTATAATAGATTATGATCCGATCGGGCTTTATAATAAGTTTATTAAAAAGGTAGTTATAAACGGCGTTGAAATCGAGTGCGAATATACAGACGGAAAAATCAGAATACGTGGATTTGATTTAAACCGCTTCATTTCAAATCTTCAGACCGGAAGCGAGCCGTCAACAGACCGGCCCAAAACCCTTCCTTTCGGAAGCATTCAACTCCGCAACTTGATTTTTGTATTGCAATGGAAAGATAAAAAAATAAGGCTTCCCGCTGAACTTGAAATAATCCCAGGTGTTCAAAACAGAAGCCTGATAGACTGCAGGCTGAGTTTATATCCCAGAGACAATGAGATAACTCTTACATCGGTTGTCGATCTTGATAAAAACAAATCAGTCATATCGATAAGTTCAAAAGACCTTCCTTTAAACAGGTTCTCCGACTTTGCCGTGCTTGTTCCGGGAATGTCACTTTCAGGATCGACCGATATAAGCGCAAGTGCCGGGCTGCAGTTTTCCCCCTTTAAAATATCATCGGCTTCATGTGTTATAACTTCAAACAACCTTGGGATATCATATAATGACTTTAAGCTGGAAAATCCAAAGGAGAGCAAAAAACCATTTATTCTTGATATAAGAAACAACGGTGAAAACGAATGGAGATTTGCAGGATCATCCATTTCTTTGGTTTCCCCTGTACCGGTAACAATATCGAACCCGGAAGCCCTTTTGGCTGTGAAAGACAACTCGCTTAAATTTTCAGGAATTTTTACAATTAATCCCGGAATAGAAAAATATTTTCAGATACGGGGCAAATATTTTGCAAGCCTGGCAGGTAATGGAGCCTGGTACTTTAAAGCATCAAGCACCCCGTTAACCGGACATACCTTTGATAAAACAGAACTGAATTTCAGAGGTCTCGACATTTCATCAAACGGCCTGGAATTTGACGTATCAGGAAAAGGAAAAGGCAAAACAGGCCTTTTACAATATGCAGCATCAGTTTCAGACGTAAGCGCTTCGAATAATAATCTGTCTTTAAAAACACCTGAATTGATTGTCGGCGGCAAAGCAGAGCTTGATAATTCAAAGGTTAAAGGCTCAATAGACATAAATACCCGGAACGCAGTTGTTAAATCCGGTTCAGCAAAAATAGATATTCCCGCATTTTCTGTTTCAGGAATACTTGAGCAGAACACTGGAACCCCTTTGCGATTTGACGGCGCCTTAAAATTCAAAGATATCAGCCTCAAAGATTCTAAATTACAATTTGCCGCATCAGGTATAGGAGGAACGATACCTTTTGAATGGCCTTTTAAGACCACGGAGAAAAAGGGAAGCCTTTTTGCCGATCCGGTTTATTGGAAAGGTATAAATTTAGGGGTATTTTCAGGAACAACGAGGCAGGATAAATCGGGCCTGCTTTTTAACGGCGAGTATAAAAGCTCTGTTCTGAAAGGAATGGGTGTCGGTTTTTCAGGAAAAACAGAATTATTCGGTTCAAAAGGTCCTGAAACAGAAATAAATTTTATTATGCAGAAATATAAAACAGGGTCCGATATAGATCTTGGCAGGTTTTTTCCGCAGGCAAAAGGAATCGCTTTCGGAGGTACCCTGGAATTAAATGGTAAAATTAGCTTCATAGATAAAAGGCTTGCCGGTTTTTTGACGGGAAATGTTAAAGAAGGATCATTGAGATATAGCGATAAAGACATACTTATCGAAGGGATTGACATAAACCTTTTAATGCCGGATCTTTTGGCTGCCCGGAGCGGCCCAAGGCAGCGTCTCACATTTGACCGGGCTTCGATAGGTGCAATACAGCTTTCTGACGGCAAAATCGATTTTCAGATTGAATCGGCTGAATCCTTTTATATTGAAAAAAGCAGCTTTAAGTGGTGTAATGGCTCTGTAAATACACAGTCTATAAGAGTCTCTTCGGCAAACAGGGATTTAAGCCTGACTCTATTCTGCGACCGGGTAAATCTTGCAATGATTATTGAACAGTTTGGTATTGCTACAGCCGAAGGAAACGGAGCTGTAAACGGCAAGATACCTGTGGAATATAAAAACGGAAAGTTAAGTTTTACAGATGGTTTTCTCTATTCTACTCCGGGAGAAGGCGGGACAATTCATATAACCGGCGCCAAACTTCTCGGGGAAGGAACGGTTCCCGGCACTTCCCAGTTTACTCAGATTGAGCTTACAATAGAAGCTCTGAAGGATTATATTTATGACTGGGTCAGGCTCAAACTTTTAACTGAAGGAGAAGATCTTCGTTTATACCTCCAGTTTGACGGAAAACCCGCCAACCCGCTTCCGTTTATATATAAAAAGGATCTGGGCGGGTTTGTAAGGGTTAAATCGGCCGAGGAAGGCTCACGCTTTCAGGGTATACGGCTTGATATAAACCTTGTTATTCCTCTTGACAAAATCCTGCATTACCGGAATGCTTTAAACATATCACGATAACAAAAAGGATTATTATTATGATAAGAAAAATGATTGTTTTTATCGGAATGTTATCTTTCTTTTTTATTCAGGGCTGCAGTACCCGCCATGAAGTCGCGGTTGCACCGGTTGAAATCAAGCCCATCCATATAATAATTGATGTAAATATCAAAGTGGACAGGGCTCTTGACAATTTCTTCGGAGATATTGATAAGGCAAAGTAATGTTATGTGGATTACATCCAAAAGAGTTGGTGATTGTATCAGGATTCAAGGATTCGAGTGAAAAGGAGAAGATGTGATGATCAATAAAATTACAAAAATAGTCGTTTTGATGCTGCTCGTTTTTACATGCAGTTATTCATTTGCACAGGACGCAAAAGAATTAAAAGCAAGGATGTTAGAAAGAATACCTGCTATCCAGGCTCTAAAATCAAAGGGAATCATCGGCGAAAACAATCTCGGATACCTGCAGTTTGTCTCTTCGGGCAAAGAACAGGAGGGGCTTGTTAACAGCGAAAATGCGGACAGGAAGGCGGTTTATACTGCAATAGCAAATCAGCAGGGCGCAAGTGCTGACCTTGTAGGAAAACGCAGGGCAATACAAATTGCCGAAAATGCGGGCGCAGGCGAATGGCTTCAGGATAATGCGGGAAAATGGTACCAGAAAAAATAATGCCGCTTTGATACTTATGGTCGCAATCGGATAAAAGATGTTTAACTCAACTTTCGGGTTTAGATTTATGAGGCAAAAAAGTTATCTATATAGCTGAAATAATAAAGAAATAAGTTGAAAAGCCCTCCCTTTTGATTTATAGTGGTTTAGCAATAAAACACAATAAATCCAAAAGGAAAGGGC
>JAHJQU010000147.1 GCA_018819005.1 Pseudomonadota bacterium
CAAGGTAAAAATCCTTGATATCCGGATTCTGTTTCATTTTTTCAGAAGTATCATTCATTACTATACGGCCATTCTCCATCACGTAGGCATATGGAGCAACGCTTAATGCAAGTTTCGCATTCTGCTCCACCAGAAGAATAGAAATGTTCTCTTCCGTGTTCAGGCGGGTTATTATATTGAAAATTTCATGGATGAGAAGGGGAGCAAGCCCCATTGAAGGTTCATCCAGCAGAATAAGCTTCGGACGTGTCATAAGCGCTCGCCCTACAACTGTCATCTGCTGTTCTCCTCCGCTGATAAAACCGGCGGTTTCGTTCCTCTTCTCCCTGAGCCTGGGGAAATAATTATATACCATCTCCAGGCTGTCTTTAATATTTCTTCCACCTTTCCTCATATGAGCACCGACTCTGAGATTTTCCTCAACAGTCAGATGCTCAAAGACCCTGCGGCCTTCAATAACCTGCACTATGCCCATTTTAGCGATTTTTTCAGCCTTTATTTTATCTATTCGCTGACCCATGAATTCGATAGATCCATCTGTAACTTTACCGTCTTCATGATTCAGAAGGCCTGAAATCGCCTTCAGCGTAGTGCTTTTCCCCGCACCGTTCGCGCCAAGAAGAGCGACAATCCCTCCCTCCGGCACTTCGATGGAGACACCTTTTATAACAAGTATGACTTCGTGGTATTTAACCTCGATGTTATTTATCTTTAGAATCATATCTTCTTTCGACAAGCTAAAAACCTCCCTTTACCAACCCAGCCATTCGTTCTTCCATTTATCCGGCCATTGTTTTTTTAAATCAACTTCGTCCAGGAGCATAAATTTTCCACCTTTTAATTCATAGATCTTGGCTTTGCTTTGGGGTCGGTGATCTGCACCTGAAAATGAAACCGGCGCAAGGCCAAGCCCGATTTCAAAATCAGTCATGGTTTCAAATCCTTTTTTCAAAATTCCTTCGCCGGTAAGGTCTCCGGCTTTGTCAGCCCGTTTTAAGGCTTCGGCAAGGCCCAGCACATTGGCCCATGCCTGAACCGTATGGATAGTTCGCTTAGTAAACGGAATGCCGGGATTATATTTCTGAGCATACACCTTGACTTTATCCATCAGTTTGACGTCCTGTCCAAAAAAAGCCCAGGGAGCGCATCCCATGGCGCCTTCAGCCGCCTTACCGGCCAGCACGGAAAGGTTTTCATCATAACCCCAGTTTTTGATAATATGATCTGCTCCCAGTTCCAGCGCATAAGCGTCGCGCAATGTTGCAGCTACAGACATAACAGTGTTTGTGTGAAGAACCACATCCGGCTTGAATTCTTTCAGCGCCAGGATCTGGCTTTTCGTATCAATGGCAAACAGTGAAACATCCTGATCCGGTCCAATGTCAAACCCCAAAAGCGTCGCCTGGTCCTTGGCTGCCTTGATGGATGCACTGCTAAATGGAGATGCAGTCATATAGGCACACGCAATGCGCGGTTTTCGTTTTTTATAATCCGGTTTGGTCGGCCATTTTTTATTAAACCAAGCCGTAATCAGACCCCTTGACTGAGTTGAATAATCTGTGGCAAAAAACAGGTTATACGGGGTTTTCTTGGGATCGCAAAGATGCCCTGAATAGGAAGCTGAAACGTACGGCATTTTATCTTTGGCGACTGTCGGCGAAAGCGCTTCGGTATCGCCGGTACCCCACCCCAGAACAGCAATGCAACCAAGTCTTTGAAACAGTTTGTACTTGGTAAGAGCCTCGGGGATACGGTAGCCATAATCAAACTGGTGCAGCTTGATCATTTTTCCGTTAATGCCTCCGGTATCATTCACATAATGAATTGCTTCGGCGATCCCTAAAGCATAATCTTTCCCGACGTCTGATGTGGCCCCGGTCATATCATTGAGCGCACCGATTTTAATTGTTCCGGCAGCAGCTGCTGCCGAAGAAACGAATCCTCCAACAAGGATTACAGACAAAAATAATACATAAAATCCGAACAATACTTTCTTAAGATTCATGATTTCCCCCTTTCATTGGAAAGTAGGCTGTTATTACTCCTTAAAACGACATTATGTCAGATTACAAAACGAGATCCATCACCTCCTCCCAAGCTAATATGAAAATGGCCATAAATTGAAATAATTTTTGGCTTGCCACCAGCGGTAAGCCAGACCCTTAGGTTCAAATATCAGGAACCCACAAATTGCAAGGCCGAAAGCAGCTTCCTTGATAAAAAGAAAATCCATTAAAAGTTTCGGATATATATCGGCAAGGGGTATTACGGCCATTTGCAGGGCTTCCATGACAACAACCATAAAGATAGCCCCAAATATTGTCCCGTGAATCGATCCGACTCCTCCTATCAGGATAACACCGACAAGCCATAAAGACCAGAACCACGGGAAATGCTCGGGGCTTATTGCGGCAAGGTTACTGATCCAGACAGCCCCAGCAATGCCTCCGATAAAACCGGCAACAAAAAATGCAAGCAACTTGTATTTAATGATATCTATCCCCATAACCTCTGCCGATATATCATTATCCCTTATGGCTACCCATGCCCGTCCGACCCTTGAGCGCAAAAGATTAACCACGCCGACCACACATATTATTGTCAGCACGATCATCATGTAATAGATTTTTATGTCGCTGTCGATGACCCATGGCCCGACTTTTATCGTTCCGAGAGGAAGTGAAAAGGCCTGCCCCCTTCCCCCTATCTGGCTTACATACTGGGTAATAATAAAATCAACGGTAATGAACTGTGCCGCCATGCTTGTCAGGATCAGGTAAAATCCCTTGACTCTTGCCGAAGGAAGCCCGAAAAGTACGCACCATATACCTGCTGCAATTGCAGAAAAAAATATACTTAATGGATATGCCAAACCCAGATCAATAAACACGGCAGGCCATGGAAATTCAAGGGTAAGCAGTGTACTGACATAAGCTCCAACCGCAATGAAAGCGGCATGACCAAGGGTAACCTGCCCGCAGAAACCTATTAGAAGCTGGACTCCAAGCGCCCCGAGTATCGTGTATCCTATCTGGTTGCAGATGCTTAATGAGTAAGAATCGGTTATCCATGGAATAATGAAAAACAGGGTGATAAAGAGCAGGAACATTTTTGATTTAATAAAGTTTGTCTGCCACCAGGCATGATCCTGCTTGTAATTCTCGTGATAAACTCCACAGGGAAGAAAAGTTGTCGACATATATGACTCTCCGTCTATCTTAAGGTTAAACTCTCTCTATACGCTCCCAGCCCCATAAGCCGTGTGGCTTGAAAAGGAGAAAAACGGCCATGAATGCAAAGGGAGCTATCTCTTTTACGCCACCGGGGAAATACTGATCAAGATACGCGCCGCAAAAATTTTGCATTATGCCTATTGCTATTCCTCCTACTATCGCTCCGGGGACTGAATTGAGTCCGCCCAGAACAACCGCCGGCAGAACAAGCAGTCCCAGGTACCCGACCGATATGTTAAGGCCGTTGATATTTCCAAGCAGAGTTCCACCTACACCGGCAGCCATAAAAGCAATCGCCCAGGCTGCGGCATAAACAAAGCGCGCACTGATACCTATTGAAAGAGCCGCCATTTCATCATCTGCGGTCGCCTGCATG
>JAHJQU010000148.1 GCA_018819005.1 Pseudomonadota bacterium
AAAGGCAGACTTTGTCTTGTTCTTGCAATAAAAAAGGTTATAAGAAACGGGCTTAAACTGCTTGGTGTCAGCGCTCCTGAAAAAATGTGAAGAATGGCGTTTTCTGTCTCACACAAAGACCACTGAGAGCACAAAGAAAAAACCAAATATTTCCAATAGAAAATTCTTCGTGTCTTTGTGTCTTCGTGTGATAAAACTCACTTGTTAAGAAACCATTATTATTGTTGCGAGTGGTTGAAATGTTTATATTTGGAAAAGAAAAAAATGCTTTTGTCGATAAGAAGCTGCTTGAAAAAAAACCATTCATTGAGCTTTCCCGCAAGAAGGCCCTGCTTTGGCTTCTGGGGGTATTTTTTATTTGCGGCTGGATGTTTGTGCTTGGTATTTTAGTTGGAAGAGGAACTGCCCCTGTCCAGTTTGATATCGAAAATCTTAAGAAAGATATCAAAGAAGAATTGAAGGCTGCCATTGAAAAGGAGAAAGAAGAAAAAAAGGCTGCGGAAAGCAACACGACAGGTCAAACTTCTTCCGATGGAAAACAGAATCTGGAATTTTATGAGGATCTGAAAAGCACAAAAGATACTACCGGAAGCATAAAAATGGATAAAGGGGATATTAATGAAGTTCCTTTAAAAGAACCAGGGCCGGTAAAAGTGCCAGAGCCGGTAAAAGTGCCAGATAAAACAGTTATTGAACCGGTTATAACAAAGGAAATTGCAGCTCCTGAGCCTCCATTGACGGAGAAAGTTTCGGGACCGGTATTTACAGTGCAAACCTCTTCGGGAAAAGACAAGAAAGGTGTCGAAAAGACAGTAAAGACCCTCATTAATAAAGGTTATCCTGCCTACATGACTATGTCGGAAATTCCGGGAAAAGGAACCTGGTACAGGGTGAGGGTCGGAGAATTCAAAGATAAGAAAGAGGCTGAAAAAGTTCTTTCCAGGCTGGGTAAGGATAAGATCAAAGGTATAATTGTAACAAAAGGCAATTAGTGAACAGTGAATAGTTATCAGTGACCAAAAACCAGGAAAGAGCAGGCTGATGTCCGAAGGCGGAAATTACTAAAAGTCTTCAGTCTAAAAACCTTCAGCCTGTTATGCGAAACCACAAACCAGAGACCCCGCCATAAAGAAGGCGGGCCTTCGGCAGAGACCAAATATCATGAAAATAACCAGAGACGACATTATCCACGTGGCGAATCTTGCACGCCTTGACATGGATGAAGAATCAATTGAGAAGTTTGCCGTTCAGATTGATGAAATATTAAAATATGTTGAGACACTTGAAAGCGTTGATACGGAAGGGATTGTCCCGACTTCTCACGCCATTTTTCTGACTAATGCTTTCAGAGACGATATTGAAAAACAGGATTATGACAAAGACTCTCTTCTTTCCAGTGCTCCTGAAATAGAAAACGGAAATTACGTAGTTCCGAAGATAGTAGGATAGAAAAAAGGTATCAAAAATGAAGCTGTATGAATTGACAATACATGAAGCTCATGACCTGCTGAAACGCAAGGAGATTTCTTCACAGGAACTCACAGGAGCGGTTCTTGACCGGATAGAAGCGGTTGATGAAAAAGTCGGGGCTTACATCACTGTGGCACGAGAATCGGCAATTGAGCAGGCAGGGATGGCAGACAGGGCTATATCAGAAGGGAGAATATCTGCCCTGACCGGAGTCCCGATTGCAGTAAAGGATCTTATATGCACAAAAGGCATACGGACAACCTGCGGATCAAGGATACTTGAAAACTTTATTCCTCCCTATGACGCGACTGTAATAACTAAATTGAAGAAAGCGGGTGCGGTAATAGTCGGGAAACTTAACATGGACGAGTTTGCAATGGGTTCATCGACTGAAAACTCCGGTATCAAGCTCACTCATAATCCATGGGATTTAGATAGGATTCCGGGAGGATCGAGCGGTGGTTCGGCGGCGGCAGTTTCTGCCGATATGTGCCTTGGCGCCCTTGGCTCCGACACCGGAGGTTCTATCCGCCAACCTGCATCTCACTGTGGCGTTGTTGGGATGAAACCGACATACGGAAGAGTTTCGCGCTTCGGTCTCGTTGCCTTTGCCTCTTCTCTTGACCAGATAGGCCCTCTCACAAAGGATGTCACGGATTGCGCAATCCTCGCAGGTTCAATCTCCGGATATGATCCTTCCGATTCAACCTCTGTGCCGAAAGATGTGCCTGAATATACCTCTTATCTTTCCGAAGGACTTAAAGGACTTAAGGTCGGAATTCCAAAAGAGTATGATGCCGTGCAGGGTCTTGATCCTGAAGTTTCCCTGGCGGTAAAAAATGGGGTCAAAGTTATGGAAAAACTTGGCGCGTCCTGCGTTGAGGTTTCACTTCCCCACACCGAATACGCGGTTCCTGTTTATTATGTGATTGCACCTTCAGA